>NZ_JAGPXJ010000028.1:0-87089 GCF_018070605.1 Streptomyces sp. B15 | reverse complement strand
CCCCCCCCCCCCCCACCACCCCTCACGGCGCAGCAGCCGTCAGGCTCCCCGGTGGCTCAGTAGACCGGCTTGTCCGGCTCGATCTGATTGACCCAGCCGATGACACCGCCACCGACGTGCACGGCGTCGGAGAAACCGGCGTTCTTGAGCACGGCCAGGACTTCCGCGGAGCGGACACCCGTCTTGCAATGCAGGACGATCTTCTTGTCCTGCGGCATGTCCTGCAGCGCGTTGCCCATGAGGAACTCGTTCTTGGGGATCAGCCGCGCGCCGGGGATCGAGACGATCTCGTACTCGTTCGGCTCCCGCACATCGATGATGTCGACGCTCTCGCCGTCGTCGATCCACTCCTTGAGCTGCTTGGGAGTGATCGTGGAGTCGACGGCGGCCGCCTGCGCCTCGTCGGAGACGACACCGCAGAACGCCTCGTAGTCGATGAGCTCGGTGACCGTGGCGTTCGGGCCGCATACCGCGCAGTCGGGGTCCTTGCGGACCTTGACCTGGCGGTAGGTCATCTCCAGGGCGTCGTAGATCATCAGACGGCCGACCAGCGGGTCACCGACACCCGCCAGCACCTTGATGGCCTCGGTCACCTGGATGGAGCCGACGGAGGCGCACAGCACGCCCAGCACGCCGCCCTCGGCGCAGCTGGGCACCATGCCGGGCGGCGGGGGCTCCGGGTACAGGCAGCGGTAGCACGGCCCGTGCTCGCTCCAAAAGACGCTGGCCTGACCGTCGAAACGGTAGATCGAGCCCCACACGTACGGCTTGTTCAGCAGCACGCAGGCGTCGTTGACCAGGTAGCGGGTGGCGAAGTTGTCCGTGCCGTCCACGATCAGGTCGTACTGCGCGAACATCTCCATCACGTTGGAGGAGTCCAGCCGCTCCTGGTGCAGGTTGACCTGGGTGTAGGGGTTGATCCCCAGCACCGTGTCCTTGGCCGACTCCGCCTTCGACCGGCCGATGTCCGACTGGCTGTGGATGATCTGCCGCTGCAGGTTGGACTCGTCGACCTCGTCGAACTCGACGATGCCGAGCGTCCCCACGCCGGCAGCCGCCAGATACATCAGGGCGGGCGAACCGAGGCCGCCCGCGCCCACACAGAGGACCTTCGCGTTCTTGAGCCGCTTCTGACCTTCCATCCCGACATCCGGGATGATCAGGTGACGTGAGTACCTGCGGACCTCGTCGACGGTGAGCTCGTCGGCTGGCTCGACCAGGGGTGGCAGTGACACGGAGACTCCGATGGTCGGTGGGACGTGCGGGAAGTCACCCGCTCGGGGGCGGGCCGTTCCTCTCGTAACACTGCCACGCGCTATCTCATTCCGAGACACCTGGTCCAAGGCACGAGACGATCTCGTCCCAGTAGCCGGGCAGGGCCGCCCATGGGTCCTGTCCTCTGTCCCGGGTCCGATCGGTGAAGCAGACGGTGCCCGCGCCCTGCCAGCGGGCGGTGCGCAGCGCCTCCTCCAGATGGGTGCGCGGCAGCGAGTGCACCAGGTGGCAGAAGCACTCGGCGGGGTACGCCGCCGTCCACTCCTCGCACTGCGACCAGCGGTAGTCCGCCCAGCTTCCGGCGTAGGTGACGAGCTGGTCGGCGCATTGCAGATAGTCCGGATGCGGATGGAAGCCGGGCGCCAGCACCAGCCGCCCGCCGTGCCCGCCGTCGGCACCGCCGCACAGCGCGCGCAGGGTCGCGGTGAGGCGCTGGGTGTGCCCCAGCCGGGCCGGGTCGCCGGGGCAGTGCGCCAGATAGAAGCCGTCGACCCGGTACCAGTCCAAAAACCGGTGTGCTTCGGAGACCAGCTCACCGAATGTCCGCGTACCGTCTCGCATGTCGAGACGCCCCAGTACGGCGACGCCCGCGGAGCGCAGCGCCGCCGCCGCGGGGGCGCAGAAGGGGTCGGGCCGTGCGCCCGGCCCGCCGTCCCCGACGTCCAGCACCACCCAGTGCAGCGGCCCCGCGACGCGGTCCGGCCCTGGATCGGCGCCGAGACCCGGCCGGGTCAGCTCCGCCCACTCCATCGGCGCCAGCATCGGATGGGCACAGCCCGGCACTGCCAGCCCCAGCCGCTGTCCGACCGCACCGCCGATGTCACCGGCCGGACGAACCTGCCCGGGAGGTGTCGTCAGATACGGCATGCCGCCTCCATCCAGATGTCGGCCAACGACTCCTCCAGACCGATCCGGGGCCGCCAGCCGAGCCGGTCACGCGCGGTGCGCACATCCGCCTGCTGCCAGGCGCCGCAGCCGTCGGGGTACGGATACGAGGCCTGCTGCGGCTGCGGAGGGTGGGCCTGGACCGCATGGGGACCGTGCGCCTGCGCAGGAATCACGGGAGCGTTGCCGCCCAGCCCGCCGCCCATCGCGCCCGGACCACCGGGGCCCGCGGGGCCTCCCAGCCCGGCCGGACCGGCGGGACCGCCCGGGCCGCCGACGACACCGGCCGGGTGGTGGCTCTCCCCGGCCCCCGGTCCGGGCGGGCCGCCACCCTGCTCGTGGACGGCCCCCGCGTACCCGGCGACACGCGCCAGCAGGGACGCGGCGTCACGCAGCCGCACCGCCCTGCCGGTGCCGATGTTGACGATGCCCTGCGCCGCCGAAAGCGAGGCGGCGTGCACGGCACGCGCGACGTCACGGACGTCGACGAAGTCGCGCTGCGCACTCAGCCCGCCCAGTTTCAGCTCGCTGTCGCCCTGCTGCATCGCCCGCCGCATCGCCTCCGCGACCCTGCCCAGCGGCGAGCCCGCTGGGGTGCCGGGGCCGATCGGCGAGAAGACCCGCAGCACGACGGCGTCCAGCCCGGAGGCGAGTACCAGTTCGGTGCCGGCGAGCTTGCTCACACCGTAGGGCCCTCCGGGGCGCGGCACCGCGTCCTCACCGGTGGAGGAGCCCACCTGGGAGGGGCCGTACTCGGCGGCACATCCCACGTGCACCAGACGGGCGCCGCAACCGCTGCGGCGCAGCGACTCGCACACGGCCGCGGTGGCCACTACGTTGTGCCGGATCAGCTCGCGCCCGTTGCCCCTGGTGGTCCCGGCGCAGTTGATGACGACGCCGGGGTGCACCGCGTCCAGGAAGCGGGTGAGGGCGCCCGGGCTCCCGGTGGACAGGTCGAAGCGGACATCCGCCTCGTCGCCCCGGCCGAGGGCGGTGAGCTGTACGGCGGGGTCGGCCAGCAGCCTGTCGGCGACGAAGCGGCCCAGGTATCCGCTGGCGCCCAGCAGCAGCACTCTCATCGTGCGACCTCCCCGTGCGAGAGGGAAGTCCGGCGCCGCCGCACGCTGGTGTGCGGTCGTCGCCCGGCGGTGCCACGGTGTGCCAACTGCGGATGGGTCATGGGGGCTTGCTCCTTGTCGATGTCGCACGGGCGGGTCCATAAGTCCGTGCCGGAACGAGGGATCGGGGGCGGCCCTGCGCTCATGCGGGCACCGCCTCCCGGTGGTGTGCGGAGGCGCCGGCCAATGCGACGGCCGCGTACGCCAACAGAACGAGGGCCGCGCAACCGCAGGCGACGACGGGGACGGTCGCGGCTGCCTGGTGGGCGGTCAGGGCCTCGACGGGGCGGCCCAGCACCGCCAGCCCCGGCAGCCGTGCGACCGGTACGGAGAGCAGCGCCGCGGCCTGCAGAGCGCAGGCGACGGCCGACCCGGCCGAGGCCGCGCGCCGGAAGCCGTGCGCGGACAGCAGCAGCACGGCGAACAGCAGCATGCCGAGCGCGCCCGCGCCGACCGCGGCGGACTGCCAGGTCTCCTGCGCCTCTTGGTCGCCTCCCGGTACGCCCGGGGCGGCCGGGGCGCCGGACAGGGCGAGAGGGCCGGCGACGAGGGCGTGGGCCGCCCACTGGAGCACCGGGAGGCTCACCGCGACAGTGCACACGGCGAGCACCAGCAGTGGCCGCACACCTGCGGCGAACTCCTCCAGGCTGCGGCTGCCCGCCAGTCTGCGCCGCGCCGCCCGTGCGAAGCCGCGCGCACACCAGACGGCAGGCGCGACCGCCAGCGCGAGGCCCAACGTGAGACCCGGTGAGGGCAGGCGCGGGGCACCGCCCGGCAGCAGCTCCGGCCCACCGGCCAGGAGCTGTTCCAGCAGCCAGTCGCCGTAGAGCGCGTATCCGGTCAGCCAGCAGCCGGAAAGGAAAAGGGTGGTGGGAAAGGCGGGCCCGCCGACAGCACGCGGAACGCGGGGCACCAGGCGGACGGCCACGATGACGCTGCCCAGCACCGCCGCCGCACCCAGAGCGCACAGGGCGGCACGTACAGCCGGAGGGCTGCCGCCCAGCACGACGAGCCAGGCGAGCGTGCCGGCGCACAACAGTCCGGGCAGCAGTGGCAGAACGAGCGTCGCGCACCAGGAGAACAGCCGCTGTCCCAGTCCCGGCTGCGACTGCTGCGGCCACCCGGCATCCGGCGCGGTGGGTCGGATCCCGGGCCGACTGCCCGCCACGGCGCCGCTCCCGGCGTCGTCGGCGCCTTCGGAGTCCACCGCGCTTCCGGCGTTCGCAGCGTCACCTGTCTTCTTGTCGCTCCCCGTGTTTTGCGCGCTGTCCGGGGTCTCCGAGCTCTCCGCGCTCCATGCGATCCCCGTGTGCGCCGCGCGCGATCCGGCGTACGGGGCGCGTGCGTACAGCTCTTCGGCGAGGGAGAAGACATCGCGGTGGCGGCACCGGGCAGCCGTCCGGTCCGTGATCCCGCTGGCCTCCAGGCCGGCGGCGATCTCCAGCGGATCGACGGCGCACTCGCACAACGCGCGGTGCCGGCGCAGCAGTACGCGCACGGGATCGCCGGGCGCGGGACGGGGCGTCACGGTGCTGTCGCCTCCCCGGGTTCGGCTCCGACGGCTGCCCGCTCGACAGCGGGGCGCTGCGAGGCGGCACCCTCGCGCGCCGTACGGTCCGGACGGGCCCAGCTCGGTACGTGCGCGGAGCTGCCTTTGGTGGTCCGCGTCCCGCTCGGGCGACGAGCGGGACGGCTGCCCGGGCGGCGCCCTTCCGGGCTGTTGGCGGCGCTGCCCGGGGCACCGCTCTCGCCGTTCACGGCACTGCTCGAAGCGCCGCTCACCAGGCCACTCGACACCGGGCTGCCGCTGCGCCGCGCAGCGGCAGCCGCCCAGCGGCCCGGCAGATGGGATTCGGCGGGGTGGGCGAAGGGGTGCACCTGGGCCTTCGGCTGGGCGTCCTCGGCCGGGGCCTCCTCCCGGCCGACCGGGTGCCGGGACATCAGTTCCAGGTAGATGCCGCGGAACGCCTCGACGTTCTGCCGCACCGTGAACAGCTCCAGCGCCCGCGCACGCGCGGCGGCACCCAGCCGTGCGGCGCGCGCCGGGTCGCGCAGCAGTGCGGTGCAGGCGTCAGCCAGCGCCCCGGGATCGCATGGCGGGACGAGGAGCCCGGTGCCGCCGACGACCTCCAAGGCGGCACCGACATCGGTGGAGACCGTGGCCCGGCCGCAGAACATCGCCTCCACCAGCGACACCGGGAACCCCTCCAGCACGCTGGAGAGCACCACGACTCCGCCCAGCGCATAGGCGTCCGCCAGGGTGGGCACGGCGGTGCCGCCCACTTCCTCGAAGGTGACCGGTTCTGCCCCGTCCGCCGATCCGTGGGGGAAGAGCCGCGCCGCGAGCGCGCGGCAGTGCGCCGTATAGGCACCGTCCCGCTCGGCGGCACCGTCGTGGGCGGCCGGCCCGTGCGGGGTTCCCGGTCGGCCCTGCGAAGCGTCTCCTCCCGGTGGGGACGCCGAGGGCTCCGTACGGCCGCTCGCCCCACCCGTCTCGACGATCCGCAGCCGCGCCTCGGGCACCGCCTCCCGCACCTGGGCGAAGGCGTGCAGCAGCGTGCCCAGGTCCTTGGCCGGGCCGCCGACGCCCACCCACACCAGCGTGGGCCGTGCGGTGGGCCGCGCGCCGTCGGGCGGCGGCAGCAGCGTGGTCTGCTCGCCCACGGCCTCGAAGGGAGCCGCGTCCATGCCGGGATAGACGGTGCGCAGCCGCTCGTTGTCGGCACCGCAGCGTTGCTGCCAGCGCCGCGCGTGGGAGTTTCCCGGGGTGATCAGCTGCGCCTGGGCGTACGCCTCGCGGGCGAGTCTCCGTTGGAAGGAGGCGAGCAGCGCGCGTACGGGGGCGCCGGCGACCCCGCGCGCCACGGCGCCGGCGGCGCTGGTCAGGTAGTGCTCGCGCAGCCGCACGCCGTACTCCGTGATGAGCAGCGGCACTCCGTACGCCCGCTTGGCCAGCAGTCCGGGCAGCGCGGCGGGTCCGGCGCCGACGGCGTGGCACAGATCGGCGGCCGACAGTCCCGGGTCCTGCCCCCGCTGCCCGTACCAGTCCAGTGACAGGGGGCGCAGGGCTCGCTCCAGGCGCTCGACCACGGCCAGCAGATCGGGTACCTGGGCGGCGTGTGCGGCGGGGAGCGCGCCGGGCGCACGGCAGACGGACTCCAGGATGCGCACGGCGCTCTCGGAGCGGAGCGCGGTGGCCAGTCCGCCGCGCTCGGCGGCGAGTTCGGCGAGCCCGTACAGACCTGCGGCGAAACGGTCCGCCTGCCCGGTGGCGGGATCGGCGTCCGCCTCGGTGCGGCAGACGGCTTCGGCCAGCGCCGTGAAGTGTTCGCGGAAGCGCCGCTTGTCGCGCCGCCCGTAGGAGCCGCACGCGAGCCCGCGTACGCCCCCGGTGGCGGGCCCGGGGCCCCACAGCGGCGCGGTGCGCACCCGGGCGACATTGGGGGGCAGAGCACACCAGCCGGCCTCCTCCTGCCGGGCGCTGCGGCTGAGGGCGAACACCGCGAACTCGTGGCCGTCCAGGCCGCGCAGCAGGCGGTCGCACCACAGCGCGGACTCACCCCTCACATAGGGGTAACCACCCTCCGTAAGCAGTGCGATGCGCACGTGCGCACCCCCGATCACTCTCGTGGCGTGTCGCGCGCCTGACGCGGCTCAGCGCGTGGCGCGGCGGTAGGACGTTGAAGACGCACCAGACGCTATGCGTGCGCCCCCACCGCGTGCTGGACGGTTGTCCGTCACGCCACCGGAAGGGGTGAACACCCGTGACTTTCGCGCGAGTCGCGCGTTTGCGCGCCCCGGACCGGCTGCCGGACGGGGCGGCGCGCCCTAACCGCGGGGGTACGGCCAGGCGTTGATACGGCAGGTCTTTCCGCGCGTGGTGAGGTATTTGGTCTGCTGCATCATCACCGGCGCGAGCTTGCCGTCGGCCGAGCAGCCGACGTGCCCGTGGCCGAGCCGGTGGCCGACCTCGTGGTTGACGAGCATCTGCCGGTAGGCGTGCATCCGGTCCGGACCGTAGGTCTCGGCGCCACGCGCCCACCGCCAGGCGTTGATCATGATGCGCTCGGTGGCCGCCGAGTCGCAGGAGACCTTCTCCTCGCTGGTGTCCAGGCCCGATTTGGCGCACCACACATCGGTGGTGCCCGGACTTGCCAGGGTGATGACGAACTTGGCCTTGCCCGAGGAGACCCGCTCGAAGCTGCGCTTGCCGTCGTGCGCCCAACTGCGCTCGTCGTTGAGCGTCTTGTGCACCGCCTGTGCGAACAGCTTGCCGTCCAGCGGCAGCCCGTTCTCGATGTCCACGCGGTAGCGCACCACCTCGCCCTTGCCCGGGCCCTTCTCGTGACCGGGTACCGGGCTGAACTTGCCCGAGCCCTTCAGGTCGTCGGCCAGCGGGTACTGGCGGGCCATCTTGGCCTCGTACGTGTCGGGCTCGCTGCCCGGGGTGGGACGCGCGCCGCGATCGGCACGCTCGTGGTCGGTCGGGACGTCCGGGTCGTTCGGCGTGCGCTCGCCGGTCTTCAGCCCCCGGTCGGAGTCCCCGGCGCTGTGCTCACCGCCCGCCACCTGTGCGGCGACGACGACGGCGAGCACGGTGGTGATGGCAGCGGCGACGATCCCGGTGGCGGTACGGGCGCGGCTGCCCTTCTTCCGTGAGCCCGGTTCCGGTGCCGGCGAGGTCCGCGACGCGCCGGGGGGAGGCTCGCCGGCAGCGCCGTCCCGGTGCTCTCCGGATTCCTGGCGCGGGGTGGGCCCGGACGGTGCGACAGCCGCACCGGCGGCCCCTGGCCGGTTCCTGCCGGGCGGGACGGCGCCGGGGGCACCCGCCGCGAAGACGTCCTCCTCGAAGGCGTCCAGATACTCCTGACGCGGCCCACCGGGCTGCTGCCGCTGTCGGGGCACCTGGTCGTGGGCCGGGCCCTGTCCCGGGCCGCGCCCGTACCCCTGACCGACCCCGCCGGCGGCGTCGGAGCGGGCGGCGCGCCGATGGGGAGCGGCGGGACCGCCCTCCGGGTGCTGCGGGTGGCCGCCACGGGCGGGCTGTTCGTCCGGGAACACCGGTACGCCGTGCGCCGGGGTGCCCTGCTGTCCGGGGAGGCCGGGGTGCCGCCCGTACTCCGGGGGTGCGGCGGGCGACGGCCCGGCAGGGGCCTCGGGTGCGCGGCCGGGACGCGTCCGGGCAGCGGCGGCGGGGCCGGGGTGCTCGGGTATCCGGGAGCGTTCCTCTCTGCGCCCGGTTACAGCCTTGCCCTTGCGGCTATGGCGTCCCACTAGTCACCTTCCGGGGTTGCCGGGGCCTGCCTGCCGGCACCGGCGGCGGAGTCGTCCGACCGCTGCGTCGCCGTGTCCGCGTCGTCGATCAACTCGCGAACCGCACCCGCGACGATCTCGGGGTACTCCATCATGGCGACGTGGCCCGCGTCCGGCAGCGTGAGCAGCCGGGAGTCGCGGAAGGCGGCCGCAGCGCGCCGCGCCATACGGAAGGCGACCAGTTGGTCGCGCCCACCGTAGACCAGAAGGGTGGGTGCCAGCACCCGCTCGGCCTGTCGCCACAGCGCGTGCTGCCCGCCCAGTGTGTAGGCGTCGACGATGCCCCGCGTGGAGCGGACCATGGCGTCCCAGAAATACGGCAGTTCCGCCCTGCGCGCGTACTCCTCGACGGCTGCCGCGAAGTCCTCGGGCGAGACCCGCGCGGGGTCGCCGTAGCAGAGACCGAGTACACCGCCGGTACGCCGTTCGGCGGGCCAGTCCCGGGTCAGCCTGCAGAACAGCGAGGCGATGCCGGGTATCGCCAGCATCGCCGTCGGCCAGGCGGTGCGCTGCGGAGGGATCTCGGGCAGCGCGGGCGAGACGAGCGTCAGTGTCCGCACCAGGTCGGGCCGCACGGCCGCCACCCGGGTCGTCACCGCGCCACCCAGCGAGTTGCCCAGCAGGTGCACCGGGGCGTGGCCGCAGGAGTCCAGATAGCGGATGACGGCGCGGGCGTGCCCGGAGACCGAGTAGTCGCCGTTGTCGGGCGGCGGGGAGTCACCGAAGCCCGGCAGGTCGATCGCCTCGCCGCGCACATCGGGAGCGAGGTGCCGCATCAGCGCGGACCAGTTCAGGGAGGAGCCCCCCAGACCGTGCACGTACAGCGCGGCCGGACGGCTGTCCTTCTCCGGGGCCTCGCCGTCGTCCCGCCGGCCCCGCACGGCCAGCGTCAGTCCGGGCAGCGAGACCGTCCGCAACGTCTCCTGCTCCCCGACGCGGGACCGCGTGAGCGAGGGGTGCGGGGCAGCGGTACGGGCCGCGGAGGCGGGGGCTCCCGGCTGCTCGGTGGAGGACATGGAGCAATGTTACGAGACGATCACACGCGCCCTCACGTGTTCACCGTCACAAGAAGAAGCACACTGGTGTACAGGGGAGGTACGGGCACTCGCCCGTCGCGACCACCACCGGGGAACGCCGGAGAGCATGCGCAGGGAAGCAGGAGGCATGCGGCGTGCGCCCCCGGTGACCCGCTCGTAGTCTCGTAAGTAGGGCCCGCGCACTCGGGCCCCGCCTGGAAAGGGGAGCCGGCATGCCTGTCGATCCGACCGATCCGGAAACCATCGACCCCTATGACGCCTACGACGCCTATGACGCCTACGAGGAGGAACCGGAAGGACCCGGGACCCCTGAGGCCCCCGAGGCGGACGCGGCGGAACAGCAGGCCGACCTGCTGGTGCAACGCGACGACCCGCTGACCGGAAACAGCTACCACGAGGTCGATCCGGCCGACGCGGCGGAGCAGGCCCGCGTGGTGGAGCTGAACGAGGACGAGTACCGCTGACGCGTACCGATCCAGTACCGATAAGAGGACGAGTGCCGCCGAAGCGCCGTCGGATCCGGTACACCGGAGGGAACGGAAGCGGACACCGGAGCGAAAATTTCGTGGGCCGGGAAGCTACCACCCCCGTTACCGAAAAGTACGATGGCGGCGCAGCGCAGCTCGCGCTCAGAAACATTCAGGGAGGCGGCGTGACAGCCATCGAGCAGACCGAGGCGCGCCCGCGTGGCACGCGTCTGCCCCGACGGGCGCGACGTAACCAACTGCTGGGCGCGGCTCAGGAGGTCTTCGTCGCGCAGGGCTACCACGCGGCGGCTATGGACGACATCGCCGACCGTGCCGGAGTCAGCAAGCCGGTGCTCTACCAGCACTTTCCGGGAAAGCTCGAGCTGTACCTCGCGCTGTTGGACCAGCACTGCGAGGCGCTGCTCCAGGCCGTCCGCGCGGCTTTGGAGTCCACCACGGACAACAAGCAGCGGGTGGCGGCGACCATGGACGCCTACTTCGCCTTCGTGGAGAACGAGGGCGGTGCCTTCCGGCTGGTCTTCGAGTCCGACCTGACCAACGAGCCGGCGGTACGCGAGCGCGTGGACAAGGTGAGCCTGGATTGCGCCGAGGCCGTCAGCGAGGTCATCTCCGAGGACACCAAGCTGCCGGCCGAGCAGTCGATGCTGCTGGCCGTGGGGCTGTGCGGGATGGCGCAGATCACCGCGCGCTACTGGCTGGGCGCGGGTCAGCAGATCCCGCGGGACGCCGCGGCCAAGCTGATCTCCTCGCTCTCCTGGCGCGGCATCGCGGGATTCCCGATGCAGTAGAGACGCGGTGCGGCTACGGCAGGAAGCGGTAGCGCAGCACACAGGGGGCGCGGTTGTTCGCTGCCGGCGTGCGACCGCGCCCCCTCGGCGTCCCTGCTGAGAGCTAGGGTTGCTCCGTACGGCGCGGCTGACCGCGCATCGCATCCCGGGCGTCGCCACGGGATACCAGGACAGTCGGAGGGACATAGCCGTGGAGGTCAAGATCGGCGTGCAGCACGCGCCTCGCGAGATCGTCATGGAGAGCAAGCAGACTCCTGACGAGGTCGAGAGCACGGTGGCGGCTGCACTGGAGAAGGGCTCCGGCATGCTCAGCCTCACGGACGAGCACGGCCGGAAGATCCTGGTCCCGTCGGACCGCATCGCCTATGTAGAGATCGGTGAGGCGTCGGGCCGCAGGGTGGGCTTCGGCGCGATCTGACCAGGCGGCGCCGCCCCGGCGCACGCGGGGGCGGCGCACGGGACGCGTGCACGGGAAACGCACAGGTGTACCCCCTGAGCGGCGCAGGTGAACGCAGGCGACGGCGGTCGCGGGATTCGTCCCGCGACCGCCGTTTCAGATTCCGTACCCGAGGGGAGGACGGGAGCGACCGCGGACCGCTGGTACGCGGACCCGCAACCGGCCCCACCCGAGGAGGTCCTCATGATCTGGGAGGCTCTCGGCTCCGCAGCCCTCGGCTTCGCCCTCGCGCTCGTCGCGGCCAGGCGATTCCCCGCGCGGCTCCCCGACCGGCGGCTGGTGCTCGCGACGGGCCCCGTCGCCGCGCTCGTCGGCGGACTCATCAGCCACACCGTGCTCGGCCCCGGCCACCTGGTGGTGACCTGGTGCGTGGCCCTGGGCTTCAGCACGGCACTGCTCTCGCTGCTGCTGCGGGACGATACGCCCGGACGCCGGCAGTGGCGTCAGGACGCCCTGCGCACCGCCCCGGCACCCGCACCCGCGGGGGCCGGGTTCGCGCAGCACTCCGGCTTCCGGCAGGACGCCGGCCGCAGGTAGGTCCCGTCCCTCAGGCCGCAAGGCCGAGGGCGGCCATCCGCTTCGTATGGGCCTCGGTGATCCGGGAGAACATCTTGCCGACCTCCGCGAGGTCGAAGCCGTCGGCCACCCCGCCGACCAGCATCGTCGAGAGCGCGTCCCGGTCGGCCACCACCCGCTGGGCCTGGGAGAGCGCCTCCCCCATCAGCCGCCGCGCCCACAGGGCCAGCCGCCCGCCCACCCGCGGGTCGGCCTCGATGGCGGCGCGGACCTTCTCCACGGCGAAGCTGGAGTGCCCGGTGTCGTCCAGCACACTCAGCACCAGGGCGCGGGTGTCGGCGTCGAGCCTGGCTGCGACCTCGCGGTAGAAGTCGGAGGCGATGGAGTCCCCGACGTAGGCCTTGATCAGCCCTTCCAGCCAGTCGGACGGGGCGGTGAGGCGGTGGAAGTCGTCCAGCGCGGCGGCGAAGGGCTCCATGGCGGCCGTGGGGTCCTCGTCGATCCGGGCCAGCCGTTCCCGCAGCTTCTCGAAGTGGTGGAACTCGGCGGACGCCATCGAGGCCAGCTCCGCCTTGTCCGCGAGGGACGGTGCCAGCTTGGCGTCCTCGGCGAGCCGCTCGAAGGCCGCCAGCTCTCCGTAGGCCAGCGCACCCAGCAGATCGACGACCGCGGCCCGGTAGGTCGGGTCCGCCGACGCCTGCTCCCAGCTCTGGGTGGCGATCGAGGTGGCGGGAGCGGATTCGGGACCGGCGGCCCCGCTGTCGGCGGCCCCGGATTCGGCGGCGGTCTTGTCAGGCGTCTCCATACCTCGCACGATAGCCCGCAACCGCAGGTCGGGAAGGACCTGTCCGGTTCCCGCCGGTCCCGGTGAGCTCCGGGGTGAGCTCGTACACAGCGAGAGCCCCGGTACAGATGCGCGGATCCGGGGTACAGTGATATTGAGTCCACCGGATGGCGTGGACTCGCTGCATGCATGAAATGCGGATGCCCGGTCGGTGGCCCGATCGGCTCCGACCCGACAGCCTTCCGCCGGGCCGTGCTGGGAGCACGGACCGCGCCGAGAGGGACCGCTCGCGCAAGTGAGGCGCTTGAGCGGGAGACAGTGGTCCCGCGCCGCTAGGCGGGCCGCAACGACGGCCGCTTGGCCGCGGTAGATCCTCTCCTCGCTCCGTCGGCCCGCCCAGAAGCTGGGTCGGCCGGACGCCGTAGCCGCATTCGCGCGTCACACAGAAGAGGCAAGCATCCTGTCCACTACGTTCAGAGATCTCGGGATTCTCCCCGAGACCGCCGAGGCACTCGAAGCCGTCGGCATCACATCCCCCTTTCCGATCCAGGAGATGACGCTCCCGGTCGCCCTCGCCGGCACCGACGTCATCGGCCAGGCGAAGACCGGCACCGGCAAGACGCTGGGGTTCGGGCTGCCGCTGCTGGAGTCGGTCACCGTCCCCGCCGACGTCGAGCTGGGCCGCGCCAAGCCCGAGGAGCTGACCGAGGCCCCGCAGGCACTCGTCGTCGTCCCCACCCGTGAGCTGTGCCAGCAGGTGACCAACGACCTGCTCACCGCCGGCAAGGTGCGCAATGTCCGCGTCCTGTCGATCTACGGCGGGCGTGCCTACGAGCCCCAGGTCGAGGCGCTGAAGAAGGGCGTCGACGTGGTCGTCGGCACGCCCGGACGGCTGCTGGATCTGGCGGGCCAGAAGAAGCTGCGGCTTTCCGAGATCAGGACGCTCGTCCTGGACGAGGCCGACGAGATGCTCGACCTGGGCTTCCTCCCCGACGTCGAGAAGATCATCGAGATGCTGCCGACGCGGCGCCAGACGATGCTCTTCTCCGCGACCATGCCCGGCCAGGTCATCTCGCTCGCCCGCCGCTACATGAGCCAGCCCACGCACATCCGCGCCACGGCGCCGGACGACGAGGGCCAGACGGTGGCGAACACCACACAGCACGTCTTCCGCGCCCACTCGATGGACAAGCCGGAGATGGTCTCCCGGATCCTGCAGGCCGAGGGCCGGGGTCTGGCGATGGTCTTCTGCCGCACCAAGCGCACGGCGGCCGACGTCGCCGAGCAGCTCTCGCGGCGCGGCTTCGCGGCCGGCGCCGTCCACGGCGACCTGGGTCAGGGCGCCCGCGAGCAGGCGCTGCGCGCGTTCCGCAACGGCAAGGTCGACGTGCTGGTGTGCACGGACGTCGCCGCGCGCGGTATCGACGTCGACAACGTCACGCACGTGATCAACTACCAGACCCCCGAGGACGAGAAGACCTATCTGCACCGCATCGGCCGCACCGGCCGCGCGGGCAACTCCGGCATCGCGGTCACGCTGGTCGACTGGGACGACATCCCGCGCTGGCAGCTGATCAACAAGGCGCTGGACCTGGACTTCAACGACCCGGAGGAGACCTACTCCACCTCGCCGCACCTGTACGAGGCGCTGCAGATCCCCCAGGAGGCCAAGGGCGTCCTGCCGCGTGCCGAGCGCACCCGGGCCGGGCTGGCGGCCGAGGAGATCGAGGACCTGGGCGAACCGGGCAGCCGCTCGCACGGCAAGTCCGGCAGGTCCGCCGCGGCCGCCGAGCGCACCCAGCCGGCGCGCAAGCCGCGCCAGCGGCGGCGCACGCGGGGTGCGCTGCGCTCCGACGAGTCCGGCGGCGCCGGTGACACCGGTCAGGACGCCACCGGCTCGGCCGGGAGCGCCGCGCGGCAGGCCGTCGCCACCGCCGAGGGCGCCGAGGCAGGCGAGGGCGGTGCCGCACGCAAGCCCCGGCGCCGTCGGCGCACCCGTGCCGGAGCCACCACCTCCGCCTCCGAGGCCGGGGCGAAGGCCCCTGCCACCAAGGAGAGCGGCGAGGCCGGTCAGACCGCCGTCGCCACGGACGAGGCGCCCCGCAAGCCGCGCCGCCGCAGGACGCGGTCCGGCGGCGCGAGCAGCCGCACCGCCGGTACGGCGCAGTCCGCGGAGGGCTGACCGCCGACCTCGGCACCACCCGGCAGCACACGGCCCGGCATCCCCTCGTGGGTGCCGGGCCGCTCGCTGTCCGGCGCACCGACCCGCCGGTTGCCCGGCCGACGCGGGCGCCGGCCCGGCCGACGCGGGCGTTGGAGGCGGAGGGTGGGCTGCGGGTAGCGTCCTGGTATGAGCAAGCCCCCCTTTCTCGCACTGCCCGAGGGCGTGCGCGCGTACCGGATGGCCACCGCACGCGGGGAGTTCGCCGTGCACGACATGGGCAGCCCGGGCAGCACCGGCCGCACCGCGCTGCTGCTGCCCGGATTCACGGGCAGCAAGGAGGACTTCATCGGGCTGCTGGAGCCGCTGGCGCGGGCGGGGTTCCGGGTGGTCGCGGTGGACGGGCGGGGGCAGTTCGAAACCGGCGGGCCGCGCGAGGAGGCCGCCTACACGCAGCTGGACCTGGCCCGGGACGTGCTCGCGCTCGCGACCGTACTCGGCCTCGACCGGCCCGGCACGGTGCATCTGCTGGGCCACTCGCTGGGCGGCCTGGTCGCCCGCGCCGCGGTGCTGCTGGACGCCGCTCCGTTCGCCTCCCTGACGCTGATGAGCAGCGGTCCGGCCGCCGTCTCGCCCTCGCAGCAGGAGCGCGTCAGAACGCTGCTGGGTGCGATGGAGACCATGAGCATGGCGGCGATCTGGGAGGTCATGCAGGAGCTCGACCAGTCGGTCGGCTCCGCGGGTGAGGCGCCCTATTCACAGCGGGAGGTGGAGGAGGCGTCCGCGGCGATGGAGGAGTTCCTGCGCCGCCGGTGGCTCGCGAACGTGCCCGAGCAGCTGTCCGCGACCGGGCGGCAGCTGCTCGCCGAGCCGGACCGGGTGGGGGAACTGGCCACGCTGGAACTGCCGTTCCACGTCGTCTCGGGCGCGGAGGACGACGCCTGGCCGGTGCCCCTGCTGGACGGCATGGCCGAGCGGCTCGGGGCCCGCCGTACCGTCGTCGCGGGCACCGGCCACTCCCCCAACGCGGAGCGGCCCGCCCGGACGGCGCGGGCCCTCGCGGACTTCTGGCTCAGCCTTTCCCCTGGATGAACTGGGTGATGCCGCCGGCGATCTGCTGGACGGCGATGGCCGAGAGCAGCATGCCCGACAGCCGGGTGACGAGCACGACGCCGCCGTCCTTGATGACGCGGATGATCAGCAACGAGTAGCGCATCACCAGCCACAGCACCAGGTGCATGGCCACGATCGCGGTCCATACGGACAGCCGGCCGCCCCAGCCGTCCGCACGCTGCACGGCCAGGATGACGGAGACGATCGCGCCGGGCCCCGCCAGCAGCGGCATACCCAGCGGCACGAGCGCCACGTTGACGTCCTTGGTCTGGGTGGGCTCGTCGGACTTGCCGGTCAGCAGGTCGAGTGCGACGAGCAGGAGCAGCAGCCCGCCGGCGACCATCAGCGCCGGAATGGAGACGTGCACATAGTCGAGGATCTGCTTGCCGCAGATCCCGAACAGGGCGATCACCCCGAACGCGACAGCTGCCGCCTGCCACGCCATCCGGCGCTGGACCTTCACCGGCCGCCCCGAGGTGAGGCCGAGAAAGATGGGGGTGATGCCGGGCGGGTCCATGATCACGAAGAGGGTGAGGAAGACGGACCCGAAGAGCGCTGTGTCGAACACGGTGGTGCCTGTGCCTTGCTGAGATGGAACGGGACGGGGGGACGACGAGGAAAGACGGGGGAAGACGAGGGAGGTGGCGAGCCGGGGCTTCGTAGCGCAGGCGCCGGGCGGCGCGGGCTCGTCCGGCGCGTGCGCCGGGCGCGGGTGTGCTCGGCGCGCCCTGCCCTACGGGGCTCAGGGCATACGGGGCGCGGGCGCGCTCACGCGGGTGGGCGCGGCGTGACGCGAAGAAGCTACCCGCGGTCCCCACGGGGTCCGGTCGGGCGGGAGGAGTACTGCCCGGCTGCGGTCAGCCCGTGACGGGTGTCGCGCCTGAGCCGCGTGCGGCGATCTCGGCGTACACCTCGGGCGCGGTGGTGAAGTCACCGAGCGCGAGGGGTTTGCGGCTGCCGTGGTAGTCGCTGGAGCCGGTGGCCAGCAGACCGAGGTCGGCGGCGAGACCGTGCAGCCGTTCGCGGGTCCTGGGGTCGTGGTCGGCGTGGTCGGCTTCGACACCGTCGAGTCCGGCCGCCGCCAGATCGGCTATCGCGCTCTCCGGGACGCACCGGCCACGCTTGGCGGCCAGCGGGTGGGCGAAGACCGCGACTCCGCCGGCCCCCTTGATCAGCCGCAGCGCGTCGAACGGATCCAGCTCGTGCTTGCTGACGTAGGCGCGCCCGTCGCCCGCGATCCACTCCTCGGTGAAGGCGTCGGAGACGGTTTCGATGACGCCTTCCTCGACCATGGCCTCCGCGATGTGCGGGCGGCCCACCGAGCCGTCGCCCGCGATGCGCAGGACCTGTTCCCAGCTGACGGGCACGCCCAGGTCGCGCAGCTTGCCGACCATCGCCTGGGCGCGCGGTACCCGGTCGTCCCGTACCAGCTCGCGTTCGCGGGCCAGTTCGGGCTCGGCGGGGTCGAAGAGGTAGGCGAGCATGTGCAGGCTGATGCCGTTCAGCCGGCAGGAGAGCTCGGCGCCGGTCACGAGGGTGAGCCCGGCGGGCAGGGCGGCAGCGGCCTCGGCGTGCCCGGCCACGGTGTCGTGGTCGGTGAGCGCCACCACGTCCAGCCCGGCAGCGGCCGCGTTGCGTACCAGTTCGGCGGGGGTGTCGGTGCCGTCCGAGGCGGTGGAGTGGGTGTGCAGGTCGATGCGCACTTCGACGGACTCCGAATGATGGACGGCGGGGTGTGACGGGCTCATGGCGAGCGCTCACCAGGATAGCCGTACCGGCGCGGCGCCCCTTCCGGCCGGGCGAACCGGGCCCTGGCGGCCGGAAGGAGGACCGGGAGCGTGAAGGGCCGGGCGGTGCCGGTCAGGAGATCAGTCGGGGCGACAGCGCGCCGCAGGGCACCAGTTCCACCTCGGCTCCCGCGTCCCGCAGATCGGTCAGCACCAGCTCGTCGTAGAGCAGCAGGCCCGATTCCTGGGGCCACACGATGGCCCACAGCCACAGTCCGCAGGCCTCGCCCGCGAAGACGGCACGGTCGTCGGGCGCGCCGCTGACGTGCCAGAGCGGCGTGGGGTGGCCCGCGGCATGGACCTTGGCCTGCGGTGGCTTGCCCTCGCAGATTGTGGGTCCGGGGTCGGGGCCATCGATACCGGCGTACCGCGCGCCGAGTCCGACGCCCAGTTCCTCGGCGATCAGCAGCAGTTCTCCCGGGCCGCCGAGCGGGGCCGGGCCCGAGCAGGCGACGGCGGTGGCCCGGCCGCCGCTTCTGTCGTCACCCGCGCAGGCGACGCCGGTGAACAGCCACCCCACCGGGAGCGGCCACGGCATCCATACGGGCACCTGCGTGCGGCCCACCACGACGGCGAGCGCCTCGACGCTGGGCGGGAGGACCGGCTGGAGCGGGTGCACGGCGCCGTGCATGCCGCACTGCCAGGTGTCGGCGAAGAGGCCGGGCGCCCTGACCCGGCCACCGCACTTCGGGCAACTGGGTTCGCCCCTCATGAGGCCTAACGGTGCTACCGGGCCGCCCTCCCGTCAAGGACGATCACCCACCTGGAGCTAGGGCCTGACCTGCACGATAAGTGAGGGCCGGAGAAAAGGGGCCGATGACCTGCTGATCATATAGATGTAATTTGCATTAATTAGCGTGCCTAATTTATCGTGTGCACACACCAACTATTTCTCCGAACGAGAACCGGTAAGGAGCGGCAGGCATGAGTGGTGATCCGTTCGACGAGGGCGCGACGAGCCTCCTCCGTCAGCCGAAGGCCGTATGGGCCACGGCGGGCGCCTCCGTCGTGGCCTTCATGGGCATCGGCCTGGTCGACCCGATCCTCCCCTCCATCGCGAAGGGCCTGGAGGCCACCCCGAGCCAGGTCTCCCTCCTGTTCACCTCGTACTTCCTGATCACCGCGGTGGCGATGCTGGTCACCGGTTTCGTCTCCAGCCGGATCGGCGGCCGCAAGACGCTGCTGCTCGGGCTCGCGCTCGTGGTGATCTTCGCCGGGCTCTCCGGCACCTCGCACTCCGTCGGCGAACTGGTCGGCTTCCGCGCCGGGTGGGGCCTGGGCAACGCCCTGTTCGTCTCCACGGCGCTCGCGGTGATCGTCGGGGCCGCCGCCGGAGGGAGCGCGGCGGCCATCCTGCTGTACGAGTCCGCGCTGGGCCTCGGGATGGCCTGCGGCCCGCTGCTGGGCGCCGTCCTGGGCGACGCCAGCTGGCGCTTCCCGTTCTTCGGCACGGCCGCGCTGATGGCGATCGGTTTCCTGGCCATCACCGCGTTCCTCAAGGAACAGCCCAGGCCCGCACGGAAGACCTCCCTGCTCGACCCGGTCAGGGCGCTCGGTCACGGCGGGCTCGCATCGGCCGCGGCCTCGGCCTTCTTCTACAACTACGCCTTCTTCACGGTCCTGGCGTTCACGCCGTTCGTGCTGAACATGTCGCCCTACCGCTCCGGAGCGGTGTTCTTCGCCTGGGGCGTACTGCTGGCGGTCTTCTCCGTACTGATCGCGCCGCGCCTCCAGGAGCGCTTCGGCTCGCTGCGGGTGCTGGGCGCCTCCCTGGTGCTCATGGCCGTCGACCTGGTGGTGCTGGGATACGGCAACCACGCCGTGGCCATCGCCTGCACCGTGGTCTCGGGAGCCTTCATCGGCCTCAACAACACCGTGTACACCGAACTGGCGCTCGGGGTGTCCGACGCGCCCCGGCCGGTCGCCAGCGCGGGCTACAACTTCGTGCGCTGGTTCGCCGCCGCCGCTGCGCCGTTCCTGGCGCCCAAGATCGAGGAGTGGACCGACCTCCACATCCCGTTCGTGGTCGCCGCCCTGGCCGCGCTCGCGGGCGCGGCGATCGTCGGCGTACGGCGCCGGGCGCTGACGATGGAGGCCGCCTCGCACTCCGCCGCGAAGGCGGGCGGCCCGGCGGCGGTGGCCGACGAGGCCGAACCGGCCCCGGCCGGGTGAGTGCGGCACCGCCGCCGCGCAGGAGGTTACAGCGGCACCGCCCTGCGCAGCGGATCGCGAAGGTCCGTCTCGTGGCGGAGCCACTGCTCGCGCAGCGCGTCCGCCCCATGGACGCGCTTCCACGCGGCCTCGGCCGGTGTCATGGGCAGCAGGGGCAGGAACCGGACCGGGTCGCGCTGCTGGGCGTGCCCACCGGCGGCGGCCGGCGGCGGGTCGAGGGGCAAGTCCTCGACGAGCCCGCCGGGTTCGGCGACGAGTACGGAGGTGAAGGGCGCTCCCGGCCACAGCGGCCCGCCGGTGTCCAAGGAGGCGCCCGGCGCCACGACGACGCCTTCGACCTGCGGCGACGCCGCGAGCACGGCCAGCGGCCGCAGCACCTTGTCGGTGTCGGCGACCCCGGCCCGTACGGTCAGCAGCAGTTCGGCGCGCGGCCCCGCCTCGGGGTCGGCCAGCGCCTGGGCCGGGTCGGTCATCGGTGCGGCCGACATGCCGAGGGTGGCATAACGCACAGTGCCCGCCTCGGCGTCCAGGAACCGCAGCACCTCGATGCGCTCGGTTCCCAGAAAGGTGACCGAGGCCCGGGCGTCGGGTTCGCCGAAGGTCCAGCGCAGCCGGGAGTCGACCAGAGTCAGGACGTCGTTCATCCGGCGAGCATAGAGCGCGGTACGCGCGCGTCCCGGGGCGGACCGGCACGTTACCGGCGTGCGAGCAGACGGCAAAGGCCTGTCAGGATCGGGAGCGACGGGCACAGGGACCGTTCTCGCAGTGCTACCGTTGTCTGCCGGTCAAGGCGTGTACACATCGTCCCCCACAGGGGCCCGGCCGGAGGAGGTGGGACTGACATGGATCCGAGTCGACCGTGCAGTACCAGCCGCTCTTCCTGCCCGGCAGCGACCGCGCCATTCAGGCCCTGAGCACCTTCGGCCCTGATTTTCCCGCGGCCATGGGGCGCACTTTTCCCCGAGGACCGGATACCCGCCTTCGGGAGTGCGCACGGCGGAAGAGCGTCCGCGTTTCGCAGTTTCGCATTGTTCCGTCTGTCAGCATCCGCCGTCGTCACGGCTTGCGTGTGGTGCCCGCTTTGCGGACCTCCGGTGGTGGCCCGTAGGCCCCCGTTCCGGGCAGCACGACGCCCGACCTGTGTCACGGCGGCATGGCACGGCACCGTGGAGGGCCTCATGTCGATGATCCGAGAGCTGCGCGCCGCAGTGCGCCCGGCCCTGCGTAGGGACAACCGTTCGGGATACGGCGTCGGGTACGAGCGCATCAGTGCGGCCGGCGCCAGCAGCGCCGTCGTCGACTGCGGCGCCTACCTGGACGGCCGCCGGGACACCGCGCATCTGACCCCGGCCCAGGCGCTTCGCAAGGTGCGGTCGCCGGAAGGGCAGAGCCGGCACGGCTTCGTGTGGATCGGTCTGCACGAGCCGACCGAGGAGGAGTTCTCCGACATCGCACAGGAGTACGGTCTGCACCCGCTGGCCGTCGAGGACGCGGTGCACGCCCACCAGCGCCCCAAGCTGGAGCGGTACGACGAGAGCCTGTTCACCGTCTTCAAGACGATCCACTACGTCGAGCACGCCGAACTGACCGCCAACAGCGAGGTGGTGGAGACCGGCGAGGTGATGTGCTTCACCGGCCGGGACTACATCATCACCGTTCGGCACGGCGGCCAGGGCTCGCTCCGGGCGCTGCGGCACCGCCTGGAGGACGACCCCGAGCTGCTGAGCAAGGGCCCGTCCGCCGTGCTGCACGCCATCGCCGACCAGACCGTGGACGGCTATCTGGCGGTGGCCGACGCCGTGCAGGACGACATCGACGAGGTGGAGATCGATGTCTTCTCCGACCGCTCGGGCAGCGGCAAGCGAGGCGGGGACGCGGGGCGGATCTACCAGCTCAAGCGCGAGGTGCTGGAGTTCAAGCGGGCCGTCTCACCGCTGATGCGGCCGATGCAGACGCTCAGCGAGCGGCCGGTGCGGCTGATCGACCCGGACATCCAGAAGTACTTCCGTGATGTGGCCGACCACCTCACCCGCGTCAACGAGCAGGTGCTGGGCTTCGACGACCTGCTCAACTCGATCCTGCAGGCCAACCTCGCCCAGGCGACGGTCGCGCAGAACGAGGACATGCGGAAGATCACCGCCTGGGCCGCCATCTTCGCGGTGCCGACGATGATTGCCGGAATCTACGGCATGAACTTCGACTACATGCCCGAGACGGACTGGAAGTACGGCTACCCGGCGGTGCTGCTGCTGATCCTCGCCATCTGCTACGGCATCCACCGGGGTTTCAAGCGCAACGGCTGGCTGTAGCCTGCGGCCATGAGCGTGACGCCGCAGCCGCCCGACAGCCATCTGGACCGCGCGCTGATCGAGGAGACGGCCAAGAAGTCCGGGCTCGTATGGGTACGCGGCCCCCAGGGGCCGGCGCGTGGCCTGTGGCATGTGTGGCACGAGGGAGCGGTGTGCCTGGTCGGCGACGGCCCCCTCGAACAGCCGCTCGACGACCTGGGGCTGACGGACGGCGGCAACGCCACCGTCACCGTGCGGGGCAAGGACAAGGGCGCCCGCCTCGTCGTCTGGACGGCGCGGGTACGCGAGCTCGCCCCGCACGGCGAGGAATGGGAGGCGGCCGTCGGCGAGTTGAAGGGCAAGCGCCTCAACGCGCCGGACGCCGACACCATGACCGAGCGCTGGGCCGGCTCCAGCCGCGTCCTGCGGTTGGAGCCGGTGGGCGAGCCGCTGGAGCGGCCCGGCGAGATGCCGCACGACGCGCAGTCCGCACCACCACTGCCGACCCCGGCCACCACCCGGCGGCCCCAGCCCGCCGGACTGCCGCGACTGCTGTTCCGCCGCCGCCGGAAGACCCGCGCCCCCGAGTGACCGGGCCGCGCCGGGCCGGTGCTGCCCCGCACGCCGCGCCGGCGCCCCCGCGCCCGGCCCCCCGGGGGCCGCGCCCCGGGTGCTCCCGGCCGGTCAGCCGCTGTGCTTCTCCGGCGAGATCTTCTTGCCGTAGTCGACGGTCTCCTCCTTCTTCGGCGCGTGCAGCGGGAAGCCGTCGTTCCAGTCGCTCAACCGCACCGTCCCCGCGCCCCCCGCGCGACGCAGCCGCAGCGGGTAGGGGTCACCCTCCAGGGAGACGTCCACGGTGCCGCCGCGGCCCTTGCCGGCCGTCACACGGATCGCCCGGGTGCCGGCCACCGTGGCGCGCTCCCCCGTCTCGCGCTTGCCCTCCATCGTCAGCAGGCCGTCCAACAATGTGTCCATGTCGGTGAAGACGCTCAACTGCTTGTACGCCGGGTCCTGTTCGGGGACCTTGACGTACTTGCCCTTGAGTTTGGCCGCCGCGGCGATGTCGCTCTTGCTGGGCTCCTTGCCGCCCTCCTGCCGGGCCCAGAAGTCGGTGCCCGCCTTCAGATAGAGGTCCCGGCCCGAGCGCAGCAGTTCGAAGGTGGGGCCGCCCTCGGCGGAGACCTCGCCCACGCCGCCGCTCTCCTTCAGCCGCATCTCCAGGCGGTAGGTCTGCCCCTTGCTGACGACATTGCCGGAGACCCGTACGGCCTTGGCCCGCTCCGCCGCCGCCTTCGCCTTCCGCTCGATCTTGGCCGCCGACAGCTTGCCCACCCCGTTGGTGCCCTCGTCCGGGTCGCCGTCTCCTCCTCCGCAGCCGCTCAGCGCCGTACTCGCTCCGACGCAGAAGAGAGCGAGCAGCGCTGCACTCCGGGGTGCGCGGGCGCGTCCAGTCACGGGCGTTCCTCCTGTGCTCGGCGGCGGCAGAGGGCACCCTACCCGGACGGACGCGGCTGCCCGGAAGGCAGCCGTCCGGACCATCGGGCTGCGGCAGCTGTGGCGCCGGTCACGTTAGCCTGAATCCGTCATATATCTGAAAGAGTGGTGAAAGCCGCAAAGGCATACGGATATGCGCTGGAGCAACAATCGGTCGATGCGGCCGAGGAGGGCAGGCAGCTCATGGCAGCGAGCGCTCCACGGGTCTTCGTCTCCCACCTGGCCGGTGTCCCCGTCTTCGACCCCAACGGCGACCAGCTCGGCAGGGTCCGCGACGTGGTCGCCCTGCTGAGTGGCCGCCGGCGGCTGCCCAGCGTCCTCGGACTGGTGGTCGAGGTCGTCAGCAGGCGCCGGGTCTTCCTGCCGATGACCCGGGTCACCGGGGTGGAGTCCGGGCAGGTCATCACCACCGGGGTGCTCAACATCCGGCGCTTCGAGCAGCGCCCCAACGAACGGCTGATCCTCGGCGAACTGCTGGACCGTCAGGTGACCCTCCGGGAGACCGGCGAAGAGGTGACCGTGCTCGACGTCGGTCTCCAACGGCTGCCCGCCCGCCGGGACTGGGAGATCGACCGGCTGTTCGTCCGCAAGGGGCGCAAGGGCGGCGGGCTGCGCGGCAGGCGCGGCGAGACACTCACCGTCGACTGGGAGGCGGTGACCGGCTTCAATCTCGAGGAGCCCGAGCAGGGCACCGCCAACCTGCTGGCCACCTTCGAGCAGCTGCGCCCCGCCGACCTGGCCAACGTGCTGCACCACCTGTCCGAGAAGCGCCGGGCCGAGGTGGCGGCGGCGCTGCACGACGACCGGCTCGCCGACGTCCTCGAAGAACTGCCGGACGACGACCAGGTGGAGATCATCGGCAAACTCGCCGACGAGCGGGCGGCCCTCGTCCTGGAGGCGATGGACCCCGACGACGCTGCCGACCTCCTCGGCGAGCTCCCGGAGGCCGACAAGGAGCGCCTGCTGGACCTGATGCAGCCACAGGAGGCGGCGCCGGTGCGGCGGCTGCTCAGCTACGAGGAGGGCACCGCGGGCAGCCTGATGACGACCGAGCCGATCGTGCTGCGCCCGGACGCGAGCGTCGCCGAGGCGCTGGCCCGGGTGCGCAACGAGGACCTGTCGGCGCCGCTGGCGTCGCAGGTCTACGTGTGCCGCCCGCCGGACGAGACACCCACCGGCAAGTACCTGGGCATCGTCCACTTCCAACGGCTGCTGCGCGAGCCGCCCTTCGCGCTCGTCGGCGCCCTGGTCGACGCCGATCTGCGCCCGCTGCCGCCCACCGCCTCGGTGCCGGCCCTGACGAGCTATCTGGCGGCCTACAACATCGTCTCGGCGCCCGTGGTGGACGAGGGCGGCCATCTGCTCGGCGCCGTCACGGTCGACGACGTACTGGACGATCTGCTGCCCGAGGACTGGCGCGAGGCGGCGGCGGTGGGCGGACTGCCCGGCTTCGCGCCCGGCCCCGGCGAGGAGCACGAAGCACGAGGGAGCGGGAGCGGCGATGGCTGAGCGGGAGGGACCGCGGCTGGACCTGCCGCGCACGCCCCGGCGCACGCTGCTGCCGACCTACGACCCGGACACGTTCGGGCGGGCCTCTGAGCGGATCGCGCGGTTCCTGGGCACCGGCCGCTTCCTGCTGTGGATGACGATCGTGATCATCGTCTGGATCGGCTGGAACATCGTCGCCCCGGTGGGCTGGAAGTTCGACGAGTACCCGTTCATCTTCCTGACCCTGGCCCTCTCCCTCCAGGCGTCCTACGCGGCACCGCTCATCCTGCTCGCGCAGAACCGCCAGGACGACCGGGACCGGGTCAATCTGGAGCAGGACCGCAAGCGCAACGAGCGCAGCATCGCCGACACCGAGTTCCTCACCCGTGAGATCGCCGCGCTGCGGATGGGCCTGGGCGAGGTCGCCACCCGCGACTGGATCCGCTCGGAGCTGGCCGAGATGGTCAAGGAGCTCGAACAGAACGACCGCGGAACCGCGGGAACCCGGGAGCCGGTCCGCAACCGGGAGAGTGACCAAGACCGCTGACCGGCCGCTTAGGAGAGCCCACTACCCGGCCGTACCGCCCACCCGTCACCCGACCCCCGCCCCTTGTCCGACACGCTTCGCGCGGCCGTACCATTCATGCATGGCTACCGAGACCCAGGACACCCACCCCACCGAAGACGCGGTGCGTGCGGCGCTCGCGACGGTGAACGACCCGGAGATCCACCGGCCGATCACCGACCTGGGGATGGTCAAATCCATCGGCATCGCGCCCGACGGCGCGGTCGACGTCGGGGTCTATCTGACGGTCTCCGGCTGTCCGCTTCGCGAGACGATCACCGCGAACGTGACCGAGGCCGTGCAGCGCGTGCCCGGGGTCACCTCCGTGGCGGTCGAGCTGGACGTGATGAGCGACGAGCAGCGCCGCGAGCTGGCCGCCTCGCTGCGTGGCGGCAAGGCCGAGCGGGAGATCCCCTTCGCCCAGCCCGGCTCGCTGACCCGCGTCTACTGCGTGGCCTCCGGCAAGGGCGGTGTGGGCAAGTCGTCGGTGACGGTGAACCTGGCCGCGGCACTGGCCGCCGACGGACTGAAGGTCGGCGTCGTGGACGCCGACATCTACGGCCACTCCGTCCCCCGCATGCTGGGCACGGACGGGCGCCCCACCCAGGTCGAGGACATGATCATGCCGCCGTCCGCACACGGCGTGAAGGTCATCTCGATCGGAATGTTCACCCCGGGCAACGCCCCGGTCGTCTGGCGCGGCCCCATGCTGCACCGCGCTCTCCAGCAGTTCCTCGCCGACGTCTACTGGGGCGATCTGGACGTGCTGCTGCTGGATCTGCCGCCCGGCACCGGTGACATCGCCATCTCGGTCGCCCAGCTGATCCCCAACGCGGAGATCCTGGTCGTGACGACCCCGCAGCAGGCGGCGGCCGAGGTCGCCGAGCGTGCGGGTTCCATCGCGGTGCAGACCCACCAGAAGATCGTCGGCGTGATCGAGAACATGTCCGGCATGCCGTGCCCGCACTGCGACGAGATGGTCGACGTCTTCGGCACCGGCGGCGGCAAGCAGGTCGCCGAGGGGCTGACCCGCACGACCGGCGCCGAGGTCCCGGTGCTGGGCGGCATCCCGATCGACATCCGGCTGCGCGAGGGCGGCGACGAGGGCGAGCCGGTGGTCCTCAGCGACCCGGACTCCCCCGCGGGCAAGGCGCTGCGCACGGTCGCCGACAAGCTCAGCTCGCGCCAGCGGGGCCTGTCGGGCATGTCGCTGGGCCTCACCCCGAGCGACAAGTTCTGAACAGCCACACAGCAGTCGCCGAGCGCAACGCCCGGCAGCACGCGTGGACCCCGTACGGAGATCTCCGTACGGGGTCCATGCGTGCTGGGTGGCCGGGCGGCTGCGTGGGCCCGCGGCGCGGTCAGTCCTGCTCGTACTCGGTGATGTCCTTCACCACGGCGAAGCCGAGGCCGTACGCGCTCATCCCGCGCCCGTAGGCGCCGAGGTGGACGCCCTCCTGGGCCGAGCCGGCGAGCACCCAGCCGTACTCGGACTCGCGGTAGTGGAAGTCGGTGGGGACACCGTCCACCGGCAGCGAGAGGGAGGACCAGCCGGAGCCGTCCAGGTCGTCGGCGAGTTCCCAGGCGACACCGGTCTGCTGGTCGAGCCAGTCCTGCCGCAGACTGCGGTCCATCTCCATCGGGAAGCTGCACGAGAGCAGGCCCGAGCCCGCCAGCCAGGCGGCGGTGGAGACGGAGGTGGCCTCCAGGGTGCCCGTACCGTCCGCGCTGCGCCGCACCGGGCGGCTGGCGAGCGTGACGACGACGGCGAAGCTCTGGTCCTCGGGCGTGGTCTCGGCGCGGAGGGAGGGCTCCTCGCCGTGACCGGTGGAGCCGTGCTCGACCGTGCCGTCGGCCGCCGTACCGACCTGCATCAGCCAGCGCGGTCCGGTGAAGGCCGCGTCCAGGCCGTACCACGGAAAGGCTGCCAGCAGATAGTCGTCCACCGCCCGCCGCGCACCCGGTACTCCCTGCGCGGCGGGCCCGGATTCACCGGCTAGCCGACTCGTCGTCTCCATCTGTGCGACGCCTCCTCATTGCCCTGTTGCCTGGGCAGCCGAGCTCCTCGGACGGCGACCCCCGACACTGGGAGGATAGCCACACCGGTCCACCGTGTCGGGCATGCCCGGTGGATCAGGACGTGGTGCGGGTGGCGAGATGGACGGCAAACGCCGTAGATGTCCCACTGCGGCGAACGCCGAGGTGACGCGATCGTTGCCTCATGAGGTGTCAGGTGAGCCTCATGTCGCGTCCGCGTCGAACGGCGGCGGGTCACTCTTGCGCAGCACATCCCCTTGCACCGGACGGCCGTTCACCCCGTCGGAGGTGTGCTTGGTGAGGTCAGGGCCCTGCTGCCCGGCCGGCTGGGCGCTCTTCTTGACCGTGTCGACCTTGCCGGAGCCGCCGTTGCGGCCGGCGGCGCCACCTGCCGACTCCGTGCCGTTGACCGCGTCGGTGACTTCGGCCAGATCCTTGCGCAGGTCGAAGCTGTTGCTGATCTCCTTGACGCCCAGATCGTCGTTGTCCAGCAGATGCTTGCGCGCGAACGTCTTGGGGTTGAGGTCCTCGAACTCGAAGTCCTTGAACTCCGGTCCCAGCTCGTTCCTGATGTCCTCCTTCGCGCTGTCGGAGAACTGGCGCACCTTGCGGATGAAGGCGGAGACGTCCTGGATCACCTTGGGGAGCTTGTCGGGGCCGAAGACCAGCACGGCGAGCACGATGAGCGCGACCAGCTCCAGTGGTCCTATATCGAAGAACACCGCGCAGCTCCCTCACTCCGTCCACGGCTCCTGCAGCCAGGTGTCACGGTACCCGCCCACGCCCCGCCAGCGGGAGCCCGCCCTCTCCCCGCGCCCGTCCCCGCCGTCAGCCGGTGGCGGAGCCGAGCGTCACGCTCACGGTCCGCTGTGTGCCGTCGGCTCCGCCGCGCCGGACGGTCAGCTCCAAGGCGTCTCCGGGACGGTGGCTGCGGATGCGGACGATCAGCTCTTCCCCACTGGTCACCAACTTGTCACCGACCTTGGTGATCACATCGCCCTCCTTCAGCCCCGCCTTGTGGGCCGGTCCGCCGCGTACGACCGCCTCACCGTTGCCGCCCGCGCCGCCGATCCGCGCCCCCTCGCCCTCGTACTCCGTGTCGAGATAGACACCGATCACCGGGTGGGTGGCCCGGCCCTCGTTGATCAGCTCCTCGGCGACCCGGCGGGCCTGGTTGACCGGGATGGCGAAACCCAGGCCGACGCTGCCACCGCCTGCCTCGGCGTCGGGCATCCCCGGGTCGCCGCCCCCGCCCTTGATCGCGCTGTTCACCCCGATGACCCGTCCTCGGCCGTCCACCAGCGGGCCCCCCGAGTTGCCCGGATTTATCGGGGCGTCCGTCTGCAGTGCGTCCACATAGCTCAACTCGCTGCCCGGCTCCCCGCCGCCCGCCGTGATGGGCCGCTCCTTGGCGCTGACGATGCCGGTGGTGACCGTGCCTTCCAGGTCGAAGGGCGCGCCGAACGCGATGACGGGATCGCCGACCCGGACCGTGTCGGAGTTGCCCAGCGGCAGCGGGGTGAGTCCGGAGACGTGGGAGACCTTGACGACGGCCAGGTCGTAGCCGCCGTCGCTGCCGATCACCTCACCGGTCGCCGTCTGGCCGCCGTTGAAGGTGACCCGCACCGCGCCGCTGCCCTCGGCGGACTCGACGACATGATTGTTGGTGAGGATGTGGCCGCGCTTGTCCAGTACGAAGCCGGTGCCCGTCGCCTCGGCCCCGCCACCGGCGGCGTGCAGCGTGACGACGCCGGGCAGGGTCCGGCGCGCGATGCCCGCGGTGCTGCCCTCGGGGCGCTCGCCGCCCTCTCCCGCAGGCCCTGCCGCGGTCTGCGGCAGCTCCACATCGCTCACCGTGCCGTTCCGCTCGATGTACGCCCCGATGAGCCCGCCCGCGCCGCCCGCCATCAGCGCCAGGACGAGACCGCCGACGACGAGGCGGGAGGCGCGGCGCGGCCGTTGCGGGGCCTGCCGCAGGGGCAGGGCGGGCTGGTGGGCCGGCGTCCCGTCCTGGAGCGGGTCCGGGCCTGGCGGGTCGGTACGACCGCCGTCGAAACCGTCCTCGAAGCCGCCGCTGCCACCGGCACCGCCGCCTCGGTCGGCGGGCACTCCGTAGGGCGGCGTGGTGGTGCCGGACGGCAGGGTGACGCCGTGCGGCGGGGTGGCTGCCGGGCGCTGGACGGGCGGCGCGGGAGCCCAGGGGCCGGGTCCCCCGTACGGGGGTGTGGAGTAGGGGTCCACACCGTGCAGCGGCTCGGGACGGGCGGACGGCACGGAGGCGGCTGCCGCCGTCCCGTCAGGGCCGTCCGGCGCGCTCGACGCGTCCTGTGCCGGAGCGGTCTCGGCGACCACTCCGGCAGCGGTCGCCCGTGCGGACTCGGCCGCGGGCTCGGCCCGCCCGCCCGGGGCCCAGCGTGGTCGGCTCCACCACTTCGGCTCCTGCCTGGTGGCTTTCGGCTCGTCCATGCTCTCCCCAGCTGGTCACCCGCACTCTCACCCTCGCCCAGCCGCCGGCGCCGGACCGACGGCCCGGGTCACCGCCGGACGGGATCCGGGGAGGCGCCCCGGGAGCTCCGCCCCGGCTGGGCTTCAGGTTGTCGAGAGGATTCAACCAGGAACGCGGCGCACCGCACAGCGGGCGTCAACGCGGCACCGCGTCAGCGCCCGCCCGGACTTGGCGCGGCGGCCGAGGCGGAGAGCGAGCCCGTCGCCGCCGGAGCCCGGCCGGGGAAGGAGCGCAGCACCGACGGGTCGTGCCGGGAGGCACCCCCGGCGAGCCGTAGCTCGGCGGACGGCTCCCGCGGGCCGCCGGACAGCAGGGACGCCGATCCGCGCAGCGAGCTCAGGGTCGAGGCGGCGCCGTCGTGTCCGTACCCGCCGGAGGCAGGTGGGACGCGCGGCTGCTTGAGCAACGAGAGCGGTGAGGGCGCCGAGCGCTGCAGCAGGCTCACGGGGGCGGTCAGCCGGGTGCTGGGGGCCGCCGCACCGTGCGAGGCGAGAGGGGCGAAGGTCGGGCCGGAGTCCGAGGCGCGGGTGCTCTGCGCCCCGCCACGCGGCTCGCCGCCGCGCCGCCGCACATCCCGGGAGGCACCGGACCCGGACGCGGCACTGCGCACCGAGTTGGCGGAGGGATTGTCGCCCCCGCCCGCCCCGGCAGAGGTGGTCGTCGCACCGGATGCCAGGGTGCCGCCGAGAGCCAGCGCCGCCAGCGAGAACGCACCCGCCGCGGCGAAGGCGAAGCGGCGCCCGCGGGAGGCGGAGCGCTCCCGCTCCGCGCGGTCGGCCCGCTCGGTGCGCTCCAGGGTCGGCATCTCGTGTATCCGGAAGCCGCGCTGCGGGGTGAGCGGGCCGCGCCCGCCGCCCCGGCCGGCCGGAAGATGGTCGAACACCCACCCGGAGCGGCCGGCACCGCCCGGCAGCGCGGTGGCGGTGAAGGCGCTGCCCGGCGCTGCTTCGCCGCCCGAGGAGCCGCCCGGCGCACCGGGGCCGCGATCGATGTCGTCGAGGCCCGGCGCGCGCAGACCGCTGTCCGCCGGCAGCCCTTGCAGCCGGGCGAGGAGCCCGGCGGAGGGCGGGGGCGGCGCCGCGTCCGCGAAGACGTTCTTGAGCCGGCGTTGCGCGTCGGCCTCGGCCTTGCACCCCTGGCAGGTCGCCAGGTGGGCGAGGACCCGCTCGCGCGCGTCATGTCCGAGCTCGCCGTCCACGAGGGCGGCGAGGCGGTCTCCGAGGTGGTGTTCGGCGGAAGTCACCCCGCGCTCACCTCGCCCGTCCGGGCCGTCGGCACCACCGCGCTCAGGGTGCGCTGCTGCTCGGCCCTGGCGGCGGGCGAGCGGTGCTGGAGCGCCTTGCGCAGGTGGGAGCGGCCCCGGTGGATCCGGCTGCGGACGGTGCCCAGCTTCACCCCGAGGGTGGCGGCGATCTCCTCGTACGACAGGCCTTCGATGTCGCAGAGCACCACGGCGGCGCGGAACTCGGGCGCGAGGGTGTCCAGGGCCTGCTGGACGTCCGCGTCGAAGTGGGTGTCGTTGAAGTGCTGCTGCGGGGTGGGCTCACGGCTGGGGAGCCGCTCGGCCGCGTCGTCGGCGAGCGCGTCGAAGCGGATGCGCTGCTTGCGGCGGACCGTGTCCAGGAAGAGGTTGGTGGTGATGCGGTGCAGCCAGCCCTCGAAGGTGCCTGGCGTGTAGGTCGACAGCGACCGGAAGACGCGGACGAAGACCTCCTGGGTGAGGTCCTCCGCGTCGTGCTGGTTACCGGTGAGGCGGTAGGCGAGCCGGTAGACCCGGGCACTGTGGGTGCTGACGATCTCCTCCCAGGAGGGAGGGGTCCACGCCTGCGCGTCCGCATCGGTCGCGAAAGTCGCCGTGGTCGCGGAGTCGGCGGTGCGGGACTGGTCAGCGGTGTCGGTCACGGATTTCGGCTGTGCCGTCGGCCTGCGGAATCTTGAGAAGACTCGGCGGTCCCGGCCTGCAGCCGCACCTCCCCTGTCGGCTCTGGTGGTGTCCACTGGAGCCCCTACCATAGCCACATCTCCCGTTAGCTCCGGATAAGAAAATTTGCCCGGCTTTGCCGACCGCTTCTTCCGCGGTCCTGCCTCCTCAACGCCTAGTCCCATCAGCAGGTTCCCGGGCCAACGGATACAGTCACGATTGCGTGGAGGACGGGGACAGGAGAGGGCCATTACCGGCAACCGGCAGACGAGCTGGGGGTTCGCCGACGCATACGGCGCCGAGCTGGTCGAGAACGCCGAGAGCGAAGCACTGCGCTGGGCCCGCGACCGGGCCCAGGACGCTGGGCTGCGCACGGTCTCCCCTGCCACCGGAGCGGCGCTGCGGCTGCTGGCGGCGGCCGCCGGAGCCAAGGCGGTCGCGGAGATCGGCACAGGCACCGGCGTCTCCGGGCTGCATCTGCTGCACGGCATGCGGCCCGACGGGGTGCTCACGACGGTCGACATCGAACCGGAGCGGCAGCAGTTCGCACGTGAGGCCTTCCGCGCCGCCGGATTCATCGGCACCGGGGGCAACAGGGTGCGGTTCATCCCCGGCCGGGCGCTGGACGTACTGCCCCGGCTCGCGGACGGCGGGTACGACCTGGTCTTCTGCGACGGCGACCGGACGGAGTGTCTGGACTATCTCGGCGAATCGCTGCGGCTGCTGCGCGACGGCGGACTGATCTGCTTCGCCGGGGTGTTCGCCGAGGGCCGTGCGGGCGAGGCGGCGGCGCAGCCCCCCGAAGTGCTGCGGATGGGCGAACTGTTGCGCACGGTACGGGAGAGCACGGTACTGGTGCCCTCGCTGCTCCCGGTCGGCGACGGACTGCTGTGCGCGGTCAAACGCGGTGAGTGAACGAAGTATGACGCAGGGCTGTCGGCCGCCGGACGCGGACGGTGAGGGCAAGTGGGGGCAGCGGGACCGAGGCGGTCGCGGCCCGGCGCACCGGGACACGACGCCGCCCCGGGGTGCACGCGTTGCGCGTGCACCCCGGGGCGGCGGTCTGCGAAAGAGATCAGCCGCAGACCTTCTTCAGTTCCTCGCCAAGCGCCGTCGCCTCATCCGGTGTCAGCTCGACGACGAGTCGCCCACCGCCTTCGAGCGGAACGCGCATGACGATGCCCCGCCCCTCTTTGGTCACCTCGAGCGGGCCGTCGCCCGTCCGCGGCTTCATGGCCGCCATGCTCGTTCCCCTTCCTGAAACCAGCCGATCGCGCCGGGGGTCCCGTAAGCGGGCACAGTTTCACCGGCATCGAACACATTGCTTCCCGCCCATTATCCCGCATCGCAGGACCCGATGACCAACATCGGTCCACATCTCTTCTTCCTCGACCACTCACAAAACCACCCAATGCGGTGATCAGCCCCGGATGCTCCCCCGCTTCCGCTCCACCGCCGGTTCCCGGCCGTTAGACGCAGGTCACATCCGGCGGCCCCCACAAGCGGGTGCGTGCCCTGTGCGGGCCCGATGATCTACGCCATGCTGAGCACATGTCCGACACCGTGCGCTACGAAGTGAACGAGGGCCTCGCGACGGTCACCCTCAACCGCCCCGACGCGATGAACGCCCTCGACAACGAGACCAAGGTCGCCCTGCGGGACACCCTCCGGCGGGCCGCCGACGACGACACGGTCCGTGCCGTGCTGCTCACCGGCAGCGGCCGGGCCTTCTGCGTGGGCCAGGACCTCAAGGAGCACACCGGATCCCTGGAGCGGGCCGGCGGAAACGCCCTGAACACGGTCGAGGAGCACTACAACCCGATCACGCTGACGCTCGCCGGCATGCCCAAGCCCGTGGTGGCGGGGGTGAACGGGGTGGCCGCCGGAGCCGGGGCGGGCTTCGCGTTCGCATGCGACCACCGGGTGATGGCGGACACCGCGGCGTTCAACACCTCCTTCGCCGGAGTGGCGCTCTCCGCCGACTCGGGCGTCTCCTGGACCCTGCCGCGGCTGGTGGGTCCGAGTCGGGCCGCGGAGCTGCTGCTCTTCCCGCGCAGCGTCAAGGCGGACGAGGCGCTGGCGCTGGGGCTGGTCAACCGGGTGGTGCCCGCCGCCGAGCTCGCCGCCGAGGCCGAGGCCGTCGCCCGCACACTCGCCGAGGGGCCGACCGCCGCCTATGCCGCGCTCAAGGAGTCCCTGGCCTACGGCTCTTCCCACTCCCTGGCAGAGACGCTCGACAAGGAGGCGGAACTCCAGGTGCGGGTCGGCGGTTCCGCGGACCACCGCATCGCGGTGGAGGCGTTCGTGAAGAAGGAGCGGCCCCGCTTCACCGGCCGCTGACCGGCGCGCCCGCGGCGGGCTGCTGCTGACGGCACCAGCAGTCCGCCAGGTGGTCGTCGACCAGACCGCACGCCTGCATCAGCGCGTACGCGGTCGTGGGGCCGACGAAGCGGAACCCGCGCTTCTTGAGCTGTTTGGCCAGCGCCGTGGACTCGGGCGTACTGCCGGGCACCTCCGCCGTCGTACGGGGGGCCCGGCGGGAGGCCGGGTCGGGGGCGTACGACCACACGAGGCGGTCCAGCTCCCCCGGCGCCCACTCCGCGGCCACCCGGGCGTTGGCGAGCGCGGCGCCGATCTTGGCGCGGTTGCGCACGATGCCGCTGTCGGCCAGCAGCCGTCGCTCGTCCTCCTCGGTGAACCGCGCGACAGCGGGGATGTGGAAGTCGGCGAAGGCGGCACGGAACGCCTCGCGCTTGCGCAGGATCGTCAGCCAGGACAGCCCGGACTGGAAACCCTCCAGGCACAGCCGCTCGAAGAGCGCGTCGTCGCCGTGCACCGGCCGACCCCACTCGGTGTCGTGGTAGGCCGCGTAGTCCTCCGGCGTGGTGCCCCAGGGGCAGCGCAGCCGGCCGTCCGGCCCCGGCCGTGCCCCGCCCTCGATCTCGGCGGACACCGCCGTCGTCTCCGGTTCGATGGTCATCTCGCGTCCCCCTCCGGCCCTTCCGCGAACGGGCCCGCGTCGTGTTCTTCGGTCCGCTGCCCGGTCTGCTGCCCGGTCTGCTGTCGCCCCGGCTCGGCCGGGCGGCCCTCCCCGGGGTGACCCGGCTCCGCGCGGCCCATCGCGACGGCCTGGGCGCCGGCCAGGGCCGACTCCAGTTCGGCGATCCGTGCGTCCCGCTCGGCGATTTCGGCGCCGAGCCGGTCGAGGACGTCGTCGACCTGCTCCATGCGGTATCCGCGCACCCCGACGGCCAGCCGCAGCCCGGCGACATCCGCGTGGGTGACGGGGCGCTCGGGCGGCAGCGGCTCGTCCAGCAGATCGGGAGGCGCGTCGGTCAGCCCGCCCGTCGCGCCGCGGATCCCGCTGCCGGGCCGGTCACCGCTCCCGACGATGGCGAGCGTCACCGCGGCGACGACCACGACAAGCGAGAGCAGCAGGAACACGAACACGGATCGACTCCCCGAGTGGTTGCCGGATGTGGGCCGACCCTGATCGTGCCACGGCCCGGTGACAGCTATGGTCGGCGGCGGGGATCGGTGCACGGGCCACGCGGGTGCGGGCAGCAGGCGGGCACCGTCGAGAGGAAGAGGATGGCTGATGCTGCGCCTGGGCACGCGCGAGTTCGGTGAGCGGGAACCGGTGATCATGGCGATCGTGAACCGGACGCCGGATTCCTTCTACGACCGCGGCGCCACCTTCCGCGACGAACCCGCGCTCGACCGGGTCGAGCAGGCGGTCGCCGAAGGCGCCGCGGTCGTCGACATAGGCGGAGTGAAGGCCGGCCCGGGCGACGAGGTGACGGCCGAGGAGGAGGCGCGGCGCACGGTCGGCTTCGTCGCCGAGGTGCGGCGGCGCTGGCCGGACGTGGTGATCAGCGTCGACACCTGGCGGCACGAGGTGGGCGAGGCCGTCTGCGAGGCGGGCGCCGACCTGCTCAACGACGCCTGGGGCGGGATCGACCCCCGACTGGCCGAGGTGGCCGCACGGTACGGAGCCGGGCTGGTGTGCACCCACGCGGGCGGCGCCGAGCCCCGTACCCGCCCGCACCGGGTGGCGTACGAGCCGGCGGCGAAGGCGGGGGCGCAGGGCGCGGGAGGCCCCAGCGGAGTGGTCGACGACATCCTTCGGGTGACGCTCGGACTGGCCGAGCGGGCGGTGGAGCTCGGGGTGCGCCGGGACGGCATCCTCATCGACCCCGGACACGACTTCGGCAAGTCCACCCGGCACTCGCTGGAGGCGACGCGGGAGCTGACCCGGCTCACGGAGACGGGCTGGCCGGTGCTGGTCTCGCTGTCCAACAAGGACTTCGTGGGCGAGACGCTGAACCGCCCCGTCAAGGAGCGGCTGATCGGCACCCTGGCGACCACCGCCGTCTCCGCCTGGCTCGGGGCGCGGGTCTACCGGGTGCACGAGGTGGCGGAGACCAAGCAGGTGCTCGACATGGTGGCCTCCATCGCGGGCCACCGTGCACCTGCGGTGGCCCGCCGAGGGCTCGCCTGACCCTCTCGGGCAGCCTGCCTTCCGCGTTGTTCCGGTGAAGGAAGGGGTGCCCCTGCCTGTCCGATGCGGACTGCACGTCCGTGGGGGCTGTGGGGGCACTCCCCCAGCCTTCGGCCGGGGGCACCCCCACCCGGCCGGAGCCCCCCAGCCTCGGCCGGGAGGTACCCCCAGGGAGCAGTTCCCCGCACTCTTCGGGCACGCCCGGCAAGCCCTAGCCGCCGACCTCCTTGGTCACCAGTGCGACGGCCTCGTCGACGTCGTCGGTGACGTGGAAGAGCTCCAGGTCCCGTTCGGAGGCCTTGCCGCCCTCGACGACGGAGCCGCGCACCCAGTCGATGAGCCCCTTCCAGTACTCCGTGCCGTACAGCACGATCGGGAAGCGGGTGACCTTCTGGGTCTGCACCAGGGTCAGCGCCTCGAACAGCTCGTCCAGCGTGCCCAGCCCGCCGGGCAGGACGACGAAACCGCTGGCGTACTTGACGAACATCGTCTTGCGGACGAAGAAGTACCGGAAGTTGATCCCGATGTCGACGTACTTGTTCATGCCCTGCTCGAAGGGGAGCTCGATACCGAGCCCCACCGAGGTGCCGTCCGCCTCCAGCGCGCCCTTGTTGGCCGCCTCCATCGCCCCGGGGCCGCCCCCGGTGATGACGGCGAAGCCCGCCTCGGCCAGTGCCCGGCCGATACGGACGCCCTTGTCGTACTCGGGCGCGTCCACGGGGGTGCGGGCCGAGCCGAAGACGCTGATGGCCGGCCCGAGTTCGGCCAGGGCTCCGAACCCCTCGACGAACTCGGACTGGATGCGCATCACCCGCCAGGGGTCCTGGTGGATGAAGTCGGAGGGGCCCGCGGTGTCCAGCAGCCGCTGGTCCGTGGTCCCCGGCTGCACCTGGTCGCGGCGGCGCACGACAGGGCCCAGCCGTTGTTCCTTCGGCTCCTTGCCGGGTCCGTCGGTCATTTACGACACTCCTTCCGCCTGCGATCTTTCCGCCTCAGGGTATGCGGACGGCGAAGGGGACCGCCGGGTATTCGCGCGTCCGGCAGCCGTCGGTTCTCCTACCGGCAGATGACCGGGCGGCGGACCGGTGGCCCCACGGGCAGGCCGGGGGGCGCCGGCCGAGCGGCGGCCGCCCGGCGTCCGGGTCAGGCGGTCAGCCAGCTGCGCAGCCGCTCCTCGCACCGGGTGATGAGCGCGGTCTCCACCCGCTCGTCCCGCTTGTGGGCGAGGTTGGGGTCCCCCGGACCGTAGTTGACGGCGGGTACCCCCAGAGCGCTGAAGCGGGAGACGTCGGTCCAGCCGAACTTGGGCTGCGGTTCGCCTCCCACCGCCGCGAGGAAGGCACGGGCCGCCGGATGCGAGAGGCCGGGCAGCGCGCCGGGCGAGCTGTCGTCCACCTCGAACTCCTCGATGTCGCACCCGGCGAACACCTCGCGCACATGCTCCAGCGCCTCCTGCTCGCTGCGGTCGGGTGCGTAGCGGAAGTTGACCGTGACGGTGCACAGGTCCGGGATGACGTTGCCCGCCACCCCGCCCTCGATACCGACGGCGTTGAGGCCCTCCCGGTACTCCAGCCCGTCGATCACCGGCCGCCGCGGCCGGTAGCCGGCCAGGCGCTCCAGCACCGGCCCGGCGGCGTGGATCGCGTTGGCACCCATCCAGCCGCGTGCCGAGTGCGCCCGGATGCCGCGCATGCTCAGCCGCACCCGCAGCGTGCCCTGGCAGCCCCCCTCGACCTGGCCCTCGGACGGTTCGAGCAGCACGGCGAAATCGCCCGCCAGCCAGTCGGGGTGGGCCGCCGCCACATGCCCGAGGCCGTTGAGGTGCGCCGCGACCTCCTCGTTGTCGTAGAAGACGAACGTCAGGTCGCGGTTGGGTTCGGGCACCGTCGCGGCGATCCGCAGCTGCACCGCCACGCCCGCCTTCATGTCGCTGGTGCCGCAGCCCCACAGCAGCCCGTCCTCGTCCAGCCGGGAGGGCACGTTCTCGGCGATCGGCACCGTGTCGATATGACCCGCGAGGATGACGCGTTCGGCCCGGCCGAGGTCCGTGCGGGCCACGACGTTGTTGCCGTACCGGTCGACGCTCAGGTGGGGCAGTCGGGAAAGTGCCTCCTGGACGGCGTCGGCGAGCGCCTTCTCGTTCCCGCTCTCGGAAGGGAAGTCCACCAGCCGCGCGGTGAGCCGGGCGGCGTCCTGCTGCAGGTCGAGTGCGCTGTGAGGCATGCCCACAGCCTACGGCGGCCGCAGCGCGAGGCGCGGCGTGCCCCGTGCCGCAGGCGCTGTCGCCCCCAACGGCTACCTTGGAGCGCGTGCCCCACTCACGATCGGCCCGCCCGCCACGCATGCCCGCGGGCATGTCCCGACCCGGGGGCCGCGGCAGGCTCTTCAGGATCGCCGTGGCCTGCGCCGTGCTGCTCGCCGTCACCGCGTACATCGCGGTGCGCGGACTGTCGGGGCAGGGCGGCGCGATGTGCACCGTGCGCGCCACGGGCGACAAGGACACCGGCTCCGGCACCTCCGGCGCGTCCGGCACCTCGGGCGGCTCCGCCGCCTCCTCCGACCCCGCGCAGACGTACGAACTCACCCCCGTGCAGGCCGCCAACGCCGCGACCATCGCCGCGGTCGCCTCCCAGCGCGGGCTGCCCGAGCGGGCGGTGACGATAGCCCTGGCCACGGCCATGCAGGAGTCGCAGCTGCGCAATATCGGCCACGGGGACCGCGACTCGGTCGGTCTCTTCCAGCAGCGCCCCTCGCAGGGCTGGGGCACTCTGAAGCAGATCCAGGACCCGGTCTACTCGGCTGACCGGTTCTACGACCACCTGGTGAAGGTCCCGGGCTACTCCCGGCTGCCGCTGACCGTCGCCGCCCAGCGGGTGCAGCGCAGCGGATATCCGCAGGCGTACGCCAAGCACGAGATGAACGCCACCCTGCTGACGGGTGCGCTCACCGGCCGCCGGCCTGCCGCACTCACCTGCACGACAGGCGGCCAGGGCACGGCCGAGCCGGGGAACCCGAAGGACGTACGCGAGCGGCTGGTGCGGGAGTTCGGCCGGGACGTGCTCGCCGACGGCACCGGCACGCTGACCGCCCCGGCGGCACGCGGCAGCGCGGCACACACCGCGACCCGCCCCGCGGCGCAGGCTCCCGCGCGTACCACCGCACGCGCTGCCGCCCGCACCACAGCGCGGGCCGGGGCGCACGCCGCCGCGCGGGCCGAGAGCGCGCCCACCGTCTCGGTGCCCGCACACGGCCGGCGCCAGGGCTGGGAGCTGGCCCACTGGGCGGTCGCCAACGCCGCCGGGCTGCACATCGAGCGAATCTCCTACGGCGGCTTCCTATGGACCGCCGAGCGCTCCGAGGACGGCTGGCGCAAGGTCGGTACGGGCGACGCGAAGAGCGGCGGGAAGGACCGCGCCCGGGACGGTGCGGTGGAGCTGCGGCTCGTCACCGGTCACTAGTCCAGCCCTTCCCCCGCAGGGGCGAAGCCGGTCCACAGGGTGGACGTTTCTTCCCTCGCGCGGCGGTCGCCGCGAGGAGTGAACCCGTTCGGCGAATCGTGCCTGGCAGCGACCCGTTCGGCTCCTCCGGTACAGGTCAACCGCCTGCGAGGAATGCCCAGTTTGACGGCTCGCGCGGCAAACCTGGATTGCCAATCCTTTACCCGCGTCCCCCGCAACCTCCATGGCACTTGGGCCGATAGGCACTGCGTCTGACCGGGGGACCCCGGCTGACACGCCAAGAACCCCTCTCCGTCAAAGGAGCACCATGTCCAACCCCCTCACGCGCCGGATCGCCCGCACCGCGCTGCTGACGGCAGCCGGCGCTGCCACCGTCGTCGGTGCCGCCGGAGCCGCGAGCGCCGTGGAACTGCCCGCGAGCCCCGTGGGCGGGGTCAGCAACCTGGACGGCGAGGGCGTCGGCAACACGCTGGACAAGACGGCCCGCGACACCAGCACGCTCGCCGGTGAGACCGGCGGCGAGGCCGTCAAGAAGGCCGTGCCGGCTGCCGGCCGTACCGTGGGCAAGACCGGTAGGACCGTGGCCCCGGCCGCGCAGCACCTGGCGGGCAACGCCGTCGGCGAGGCCGGTGACGTGCTCGGGCAGGCCGCCTCGGCCGCCGCCGACACCCGCCTTCCCTCCACCACCAACCTCGGGGGGCTCCCCCTCGGCTGAGGCGTCCCCGGTCGAGGGCGTTCCCCGCAGTGGTTGCCGGTCCCGCCCGTGCGGCCGGTCCCACTGCGCGGAGGCCACGAAGGGGCCGCCCGGACCTCACCGGTCCGGGCGGCCCCTTCGCATGTCCGCTACTCCCGCAGCCGAAGGGCGGCGGCGGCGACGCGCTCGTCCGTGGCGGTGAACGCGACCCGTACGTGCCGTGCCCCCGCCGGGCCGTAGAAGTCGCCCGGGGCGACGAGGACCCCGCGCTTGGCGAGGTCGGCCACGGTGTCCCAGCAGGACTCGTCCCGGGTGGCCCACAGGTACAGGGACGCCTCGCTGTGCTCGATCCGGAAGCCCGCGGCTTCCAGCGCTCCGCGCAAGGCGGTACGCCGGGCGCGGTAGCGCTCCCGCTGTTCGGCCACGTGGTGGTCGTCGCCGAGTGCGGCGACGGCCGCCGCCTGTACGGGCGCCGGCGTCATCATCCCGCCGTGCTTGCGGATCTGCAGCAGTTCGCCGAGCACATCGCTGTCGCCCGCGATGAACGCGGCGCGGTAGCCGGCGAGGTTGGAGCGCTTGGAGAGGGAGTGGACGGCCACCAGGCCCGCGTAGGAGCCGCCGCACACGTCCGGGTGCAGTACGGAGACCGGCTCCGTCTCCCAGCCGAGCTCCAGGTAGCACTCGTCGCTGACGACCAGCACGTCGTGCTCCCGCGCCCAGGCGACGACGGCGCGCAGCTTCTCGGGGGGCAGCACCTGGCCGGTCGGGTTGGAGGGGGAGTTGAGCCACAGCAGCGCGAGCCCGGCCGGGTCCAGCTCCAGGGGGTCGTCGTAGGCGATGTGGTCGGCCCCGGCGAGCCGGGCGCCGACCTCGTAGGTCGGGTAGGCGAGCCGGGGGAAGGCCACCCGGTCGCCCGGGCCCAGGCCGAGCTGGGTGGGCAGCCAGGCCACCAGCTCCTTGGAGCCGACGACGGGCAGCACGTTCCGGTCGGTGACGTCCTGCGCGCCCAGTCGGCGCTCACACCAGCCGGTGAGCGCGTCCCGCAGCGCCTGGGTCCCCCACACGGTGGGGTAGCCGGGGCTGTCGGCCGCCTCGGTCAGCGCGCGCCTGACCAGCGCGGGTACCGGGTCGACGGGGGTGCCGACCGACAGGTCGACGATGCCGTCGGGGTGCCCGGCGGCGGTGGTCTTGTACGGCTCTAGCCGGTCCCAGGGGAAGGTGGGGAGGCGGTCGGAGACGGAGGGCATGGTGCTCGCTTTCCAAAAGACAGCCGGTTCTCGAAGACAGCCGACCGGTACGGCCCCGAACGCCGCAGTCCCGTACGACAGGACGCTGGGGTCGCCGTACGGGACTGCTGAGGAGCTACTCGTCGTGCCAGTGGCTCACTCGCGGGGTGCACCCGTGGGTCACTCGTCGTGTTCCTGGGGCGGAAGCGCGGCGATGAGCGGGTGGTCCTTCTCGATCAGGCCGAGCTTGCTGGCACCGCCGGGAGAGCCGAGGTCGTCGAAGAACTCGACATTGGCCTTGTAGTAGTCCTTCCACTCCTCGGGAGTGTCATCTTCGTAGAAGATGGCCTCGACCGGGCAGACGGGCTCGCAGGCACCGCAGTCGACGCACTCGTCCGGGTGGATGTACAAGGACCGCTGGCCCTCGTAGATGCAGTCGACCGGGCACTCCTCGATGCAAGCCTTGTCCTTCAGGTCGACACAAGGCTCCGCGATGACGTAAGTCACGCTGTCGTTCCTCCTCGTTAGGGCTGGCGGGCCGGTGCCCGGCTCCGCCGCGGGCGCGCGGGAGCGCTCTTTCGCTTCGGACGGCGGCGATGCCCACACCTAGTATCTCCGTTCGCGGAGACAAGACGAACAGGAGGGGCGATCAGAACTGTGGAATTCACCACGGGCGGACGCTTGGAGGTCCGCATCACCCCTTCCGACGTGGGCAGACGTGTCTCGGTGCGGTCGTTGACGGCGGCGGAAGAGCCGCGCGGACGATTCACGGACACGCTCGGCATTCTCACATCGTGGACCGGGGGCGTGCTCAGGATCACCCGACGCGATGGTGAGCAGGTCGAGATCGAGGAGGCATCGATGGTCGCTGGAAAGGTCGTACCCCGCACTCCGGCGCGCCGCCGGGGGCTGCCCGCCGCCGATGTGGCGGAGCTCGTCACCGTCGCCGCCAGGGGCTGGCCGCCGGTCGAGTCGGAGCAATTGGGCGGGTGGACGCTGCGGGCCGCGGGCGGTTTCACCTCGCGGGCGAACTCCGTGCTCGTCCTGGACGATCCCGGGCTGCCGCTGCGGGCGGCCCTGGAGCGGGTCACCGCCTGGTACGGCGAGCGCGGGCTGCCCGCGCGGGTGCAGGTCGCCGCCGAGAAGGACGCGATCCTCGCCGGTCAGCTGCGCGAGCGCGGCTGGACGGCCGAGCGCCACGCGTTGATACAGGTCGGCGCGCTGGCCCCGCTGGCCGACAGGGAGCCGGACGAAAGGGTGCTGTTGCACCGCGCGCCGGACGAGCGGTGGGTCTCCCTCTACAACAGGGCGGACGGCGGCGGGCTCTCGGACGCCGCGCGGCAGGTGCTGGCGGGCGGGCCCTCGGTGTGGTTCGCGACCGTGCTCGACGAGGACGGCTCCCCCGTGGCGATCGGGCGGTGCGTGGTGGACGGCCGCTGGGCCGGGTTCGCCGCCATAGAGGTCGCCCCCCGGCGGCGTCGGCAGGGGCTCGCGCAGGCGGTGACGGGCGAGCTGGCCCGCGCGACGCTCGCCGAGGGTGCCTCGGCCGCCTATCTGCAGGTGGAGCGGGACAACGCGGCAGCGCGTGCCCTCTACGAGCGGCTGGGGTTCGCCGACCACCACGCGTACTTCTACCTCCGCGCCCCGCAGGACTGAGATGGGCGGCGGAAACGGTGCGGGCGGCGAGGGTGTCGGCGACGAGGGGGCACGGAGCGCGGTCAGGCGGCGGTTCGCCGAGGCGGCCCGTGAGGAGCGCCCTGATCTGGCGCTGCTGTGCCTGCTGATCGGCGCGGAGGCGGTCCTCGGCACCCAGGGGAACGCGACCGGGGACGCGGCCGGGGACGCGGCCGGGGACGCGGCCGGCGAGCAGGAGCACACACCGGACGACGAGTCGGCCCTCGACCGGATCCTGGACGAGGGGCAGGCGGAACTCGACCGGCTGGCCGGACTGTTGCCGTTCGAGCGCGGCCGTACGCCCGCCCAGTGGGCGCGCACGCTGCAGCAGGTGCTCGGCGAGGAGCAGGGGTTCGCCGGCTCCTCCTCGGACTACCAGCGGCTGGAGTCCTCGCTGCTGCCCGAGGTGCTGCGGCGGCGGCGCGGCCTGCCGATCCTGCTGTCGGTGGTCTGGACGGAGGTGGCCCGCCGCGCCGGTGCGCCGGTGTACGGGGTGGCGCTGCCGGGACACTTCGTGGTGGGCTTCGGTGACCCGGGCGCCTCCCACGTACTGGCCGACCCGTTCGCCGGAGGCAAGCAGCTCGGCGAGGAGGAGCTGTCCGTCATGGTCGCCGGTGCCACCGGGGGGACGCCGCTGTCGGCTGCCTCACTGCGGCCTGCCGGACCCCTGGAGACCGTGCTGCGCATCCTCAACAACATCCGCGCCTGGGCCAGCCCGCGGCCCGAGCAGTCCGGTGTGCGTCTGTGGGCGGTCGAGCTGTCCCTGCTGCTGCCCCACCACCCGGGCAGGCTCCGCTTCGAGCGGGCGCAGCTGCTGGTGGAGCGGGGCGAATTCATCCGGGGCGCCCGGGAGATGGAGGAGTACGCGGATATCGTCGCGACGATGGAGCCCAACGCGGCGGAGAACGTACGCCGGGCGGCTCGGGCGGCTCGGGCCCGGCTGAACTGACGTCGCGGACGCCGCGGCGTCGGCCGGCCGCCGGCACGGCCCCGGCCCCCGCTGCCCGTGGCTTTCTACAGCCAGCCCTTGTCGCGGGCGATACGGACGGCCTCGGTCCGGTTGCGGGCGCCGGTCTTCTGGATGGCCGTGGACAGATAGTTGCGGACCGTGCCGTGCGACAGGTGCAGCGCCGCGGCGATCTCGGCGTTGGCCGCGCCCTCACGGGCCGCGCTCAGCACATCGCGCTCCCGGTCGGTGAGCGGGCTGGCGCCCTCGGCGAGCGCGGCTGCGGCCAGCCCCGGGTCGATGACGCGCTCGCCCGCCCGCACCCGGCGCACGGCGTCGGCGAGTTGGGCCGCGGGCGCGTCCTTGACCAGGAACGCGTCGGCGCCCGACTCCATGGCGCGGCGCAGATAGCCGGGCCGGCCGAAGGTGGTGAGGATGACGACCTTCAGCGAAGGGTGCGTGGACCGCAGCCCCTCCAGCGCGTCCAGACCGCTCAGACCGGGCATCTCGATGTCCAGCAGCGCCACGTCCGGCCGGTGGGCCGCGACCGCGTCCAGCACCTCGTCGCCCCTGCCGACCTGGGCGGCGATCTCGATGTCCGGTTCCAGGCTCAGCAGCGCGGCGAGCGCCTCGCGGACCATCGCCTGGTCCTCGGCGAGCAGCAGTCTGATCACCGCCTCAGGGTAGCGACGGCACGGTGGCGCACAGAGTGAAGCCCCCGTTCACGCCCGCCGAGGTCGACAGTGAGCCGCCGACCGGCGCCAGCCGCTCCCGCAGCCCGCTCAGCCCGTTGCCCTCGCCCGCACCGGTGGGGCCTTCGCCGTCGTCCGCGACGGTGAGCCGCAGGAGCCGCCGGCCGTCACCGTCCGGAGCGCCGTCGCCGTCGCAATCCCGCAGGGTCACCGTGCAGCGGGTGGCGCCGCTGTGCCGTACGACGTTGGTGACCGCCTCGCGCAGCGCCCAGGCCAGCGCCGCCTCCTGCTCGGGCGCCGGCCGTACGGGCGGCGGCCGGTGCGGCAGCTCGGCGACGACACCCGCCGCCTCCAGCGCGGTGCGGGCGCCCGCGAGTTCGACGGCGAGGGTGGGGCGCCGGTAGTCGCCGATCGCCTCGCGGACTTCGACCAGTGCCTGTCTGCTGACGCGTTCGATGTCGGCGACCTGGGTGGCGGCCTCTTCGGGGCGTGCGGGCAGCATCCGGCCCGCCAGCTCGCTCTTGAGGGTGATGAGGGACAGCGAGTGCCCGAGCAGGTCGTGCAGGTCCCGGGCGAGACGCAGCCGCTCCTCGTTGGCCGCCAGCTGCGCCACCACCGCCCGGGTCTCGCGCAGCTCCCGCATCGTCAGGATCGTCTTGCGCGCGGACATCAGCACGAAACCGGCCAGCACGCAGGGGATCACGAGGCCGGACCATCCGCTCCAGGTGGGCCGCGCCCCGAAGTCCGTACCGACCGCCGCCAGCGCCAGCACGCACGCCGCCACGCCCGCCACCGCCTGCCGGGTGGGCAGCACAGCACCGATCGCCACCGCGACGTAGACGAACAGCACCAGCCACAGCTCGCTCGCCGTGAGCGAGAGGACGAGGGCCAGGACGTAGAGGAAGAAGAGGAGCGGATACACCACCCGCAGGGGGAAAGGGGTCTTGATGTGCCGGTAGACGAGCGTGAGGTAAGCGGCGAGGAACGCCACGAACCCGGCCACCGCACCGGCGAGTGCCGGACCGCTGTGGTCGCCCGTCCACAGATCGCTCACCGGGCCGCTGAGGAAGACCATCCAGACGCAGATCGTGGCGATCCGGAACCGCTTGCGGCGCCGGGTCTCCAAGGCGTCCCCGAAGGCCGGGACCCGGTCGCGCGCGGGGTTCGGCCGCAGGGCGTCCACGCCCGGGCCGGCGCCCTCTCCGGCCGCGGCCGGCCGCCGGGTGTCCGCCATGCCACGGTTCCTCATGTCGTGCGTGTCCTTACGTCGTACCTGGAGGCATCATGCCTTCCGGGTGTCCTTGCGGTAGAGCCAGGCGGCCACTGCGGCGAAGAGCACCAGATAGCCGAGCAGCAGCCCCGCGTCGGCCAGGTGCGGTGCCTCGCCGACCTCCACGGCCCGGCCCAACCCGGTGTAGGCGTAGGTGGGCATCCATTCACCGATGGCCCGCACCCAGTCGGGGAGGCTCGACATCGGCAACCACAGCCCGCCGGTGAACGCCAGCCCGAAGTAGCACAGCATCGTGATCGGCCGCACCGCGTCCCCCGTCGCCAGATAGCCGATGGCCACCCCCAGCGCGGCGAAGACGAAGCTGCCGGCCCACGAGCACAGGGCGACGGCACCCCACTGCCACGCTGCCAGCCGTACGTCCATGACGGTGGCTCCGGTCAGCAGGACCAGCAGGATGGAGGGCAGACTGACGGTGGCGGCCGAGGCGATCTTCGCGGTGACATAGCCGCGCCCCGGCAGCGCGGTGAGCCGCAGCTGCCGTACCCAGCCGGTCTCCCGCTCCTTGGCGATGCGTTCGCTGTTGCCCATCAGCACGGCGGTCATCGCACCGAAGGCGGCCATGGCGACCATGTAGTACAGCTTCAGGTCCACCGGCAGACCCGGCATGTTCCCCGCGGTGTCCCGGCCCGCGATGATCACATAGAGCACCGGCGGATAGATCACCGAGAAGAACATGAACTTCTTGTTGCGCAGCGAGCGCGTGATCTCCAGCTTGACGAGGGTCTTCACTTGGTGCCTGCCTTGTTCTCGGTCGCCCGGTGGCCGGTCTCCTCGGCGCGGGTGGTGAGGGTGACGAACGCTTCTTCCAGGCCGAGCCCGGTGACCTCCAGGTCATGCGGGTGGAGCCCCAGCGCGTAGAGCGCGTGCACGGTGGCATCCGCGTCGGTGGAGCGCAGCCGTACGGTGGCACCGGCCAGGTCGAGTTCAGCGACTCCGGGAAGGGCACGCAGCTGGGCCTCCAGCACCCCGTCCGGCACCGCGTCCAGCGTGAAGCCGACCCGGCGCACGCCCGCCATGGCCTTGATCCGGGCTGCGCTGCCGTCGGCGAGCAGCCGCCCGCGGTGCAGCACCAGTACCCGGTCGGCGACCTCGTCGGCCTCCTCCAGGTAGTGGGTGGCGAACAGGACCGTGCGGCCCTGTGCGGCCTGCGCCCGCATGGCCGCCCAGAAGGCGCGGCGCGCGGTGACATCCATGCCGGTGGTGGGCTCGTCCAGCACGATCAGGTCGCTGTCCCCGGCCGTGGCCAGCGCGAACCGCACCCGCTGTTCCTGGCCGCCGGACAGCTTGCCCACCATCCGGTCGGCCAGCTCGGTGATCCGGGCGTCCGACAACACCCGTTCGGCCGGGTGGCCCCGCGGGTGCAGAGCGCAGGCGAGCTCGACCAGTTCGCGAACCCGTACGCCCTCCATCAGCCCGCCGGACTGGAGCATGGCGCCCACCCGGCCGCCGGTCACCGCCTGCCGTGGCGTGGCGCCGAACAGCCGCACCCGGCCACCCGGGTCCGGGTTGCGCAGTCCGAGCAGCAGGTCGAGCGTGGTGGACTTGCCCGCCCCGTTGGGGCCGAGGAGGGCGACGGTCTCGCCGGGGTGAAGGCTGACGGTCAGTTTGTCGAGTGCCCGGACGGTGCCGTAGGTCTTGCCGGCCGAGGTGAACTCCACGGCGGGGGCCGTGGCGCGGGTCGATGTCATGCCCCAAGACTCGCCGGAGACCGGGTGCCCGGGGCAGTGTCGGCGGTCGTGACCTGGGGCTGACAGATGTCACCTCCCCCGGGTGACACCGGGCGTCCGGCCCCGGGACACGAGGCCGGCGTACGAGCCCGGGACACGCGCCCGTCGTACGAGCCTCGGGCACGAACCGGCGTACGAGCCCGAGCCGGCAGGCGCTCGGCACCCGGACGCGCCCCGGACCGGTCGCCACGGCCAGGGGCGCCCCGCCACGTCGGCGGGGCGCCCCTGGGTCGGTCCGGTACCCGGCTCGGTGGGAGCCGGGGTCAGCGGGAGCGGGTCGCCGGGACCTCGGCGACGCGCTGGGCCGGCTCGGGCGGTGCCTTCTTGCGAAGGGCGTCCACCATGGCGACCGCCGCGTGCTTCGGCGTCATCTTGACCGTCCCGGCGCCGCCGTCGACCACCACGTTGTCGAACGCCGAGCCGTAGGTCTCCTTCAGCTTCGCGGTGTCGATGACGGGCTGCAGCTTTCCGTTGGCGCTCGCCCGCATCGTGAGGAACTTGCCGATCGTCTTCTGGCTGTAGGGGACCTTCACATCCCCGGCCTCCAGATAGACCCAGCCGGACATCGCGGTACGGCCGAATCCGTTCACCGCCTTGTCCAGCTCGGCCTCGGTCACCTTGGGCTTGCGTACGGGGCCGGGCAGCTCGACCGGTTCGTTCTTGCCGGAGACGGCGCGCTGCTCGAAGGCCTTCTTCAGCGCGGCGGGCGCCTTGTCGACGTCGACGACCTTGTGCGGGCTGCCCTCGACGGCGACCGCCTTGCCGCCCGTGAACTTGACCATGCCCTCGGACGGGGACTTCGCCTCGGCCTTGGCGAGGACGGGCTTGAGTGCGGCACGCACCTTGGCCTCGTCCACCTTGATGGTCGGCTCGGCCTCGCGGGTCCGGCCCATGAGGGAACCGATGACGGAGACGGGGTTGTAGTCCCGGCCCGCGGCGGAGCGCACGGTCGCCTCCGTGTCGAGGGTGACCCCGGCGACGCTGGGCTTGAGCTCCGTCCGGCCGCCACTCGTCTCGATCTTGAACGGCTTCTTCGTCCGGTCGCCCAGTTCGGCGTCCAGCTTGTTGACGGCCTCGTGCTTGCTCAGCCCGCCGATCTCCACACCGAGCACCGTGGTGCCCTTGGGAACGTCCGCGTGATCGAGCAGCAGACCCGTGCCGTAGGCGACGCCGAGGACGCCGACGACCCCGGCCCCGATGAGCACCAGCTTGGAACGGCCGCCCTTCTTGGCCGGCTTGGCGGCCTTCGTGCCGCTCTGCGCGGACGGCGCGCCGGGGGCTCCGGCGCCGGGCGCGGGGGACGAGGGGCCGGGCGGCGGCACGCCGGGGCCCCCGGGCTCGCCAGGATCGCCTGTCTGCGGGACGCCGCTGACCATGGTGTCGCTCGACAGCCGCGCCTCGCTGCCGGGCCCGCCCGGGGGCTCCGCGCCGCCGGCTGCGAAGGGGCTCGCCCCGGTGTCCGCGCCCGGACCCGTGGCGGGCGTACCCGGGCGGTCAGGCGCACCGGCGCCCGGCACCATGGGCGTTCCGGACGGGGGCGTACCGCCGGGGCCGGCCCCGGGGACGCCGTGGGGGTCCGGACGGCCGTGGCCGAACGCGTCCAGTCCGGAGGCGCCCCGCCCCTGGTCGGCGCCGGGAGCGTGCGCGCCGGGAGCCCGGCCCGCGCCGAGATCGGGGCCCGCGCCGGAGCCCTGACCGGCGCCCGGCGCCGCCAGGGAGCCGGGGGCGACGCTGCCCGGGGTGGGCGGTACGCGCATGTCACCGGTGGCCGGGCCCGTGGTGGGACCGGCGGGCCCGCCCGGCGGGTTCTGCCCGAAGTGCGGTACGCCGTCGGGCGGCGTGTCGGTCGGGCCGGCTCCGCCCGGGAAGGCAGGCCCGGCTCCCGGCGCACCGGGAATCCCGTGCGTACCGGTCGACTCGGGAATCCCGTGCGTACCGGTCGACTCGGGAATCCCGTGCGTACCGGTCGACTCGGGCCCCGGCCCGGAGTAGTACGGCAGATCGCCACGATCCCCGGCGCCGGCACCAGCACCGCCCCCAGCGCCTGCACCGGGTGCCGCGTCCGAGCCGGGGCCACCGGCTGCCGGGGCGGACGGCGCCGACGTGCTCCTGGGCGGCTTGCGCGGCGCGAACCAGTCGCTGGTCCGCTGGGTGAACTTCTCCTCCGTCCCGGAGGCGTCGTCGGAGCCGGAGCCCGTTCCGCCGCCCCCGCCCGCGCCCGTGGACGCCGAGGCGGCCGGTGCGGCTTCGGAGCCACCGCCCGGCGCGGGCGGGGGCGCGGCGGCGGGGCCCGTGCCGCCCCCGGTCGCGCGCTTGCCCGCGCCGAGGTCCACGGTGCCCTTCGACTCCCGGCCGCCGGGGCCGTCCTCCGTTCTGTCGGAGGCGCCCTCCTCGCCGTCGTCCGCCACCGGCGTACGCATCACCACGGGCGGAATCGGCCGTGAGCCGGGGATGTTGATGCGGATGCGCGTGGTGAGCGTCGTCTCCGTCTTCGGCTCGTCCGGCTTGGACCCGGCCGGAGGTGGGGCATTCCGGTCGTCCTGGCCCGCGCCGGAGCCTGAGGCACCGTACGGCTCGGTCCCCGAGGGGTACGACGAACCGCCGCGCCGCTTGGGCCCGGAGGACGAACTGTCAGTTTCACGACTCAAAGCAGGTACTCCCGGATGGATTCGCCGTCTTCCTGTCGGCCTGAAGGCGGCTCGCCGGCGCGCACCACTGTACTTGGGGCACAGGGCACCGACCCCGCGACCACCGAATCGCCCCGGTGACGGTCCTCTCAGCGGTTTTTGCCGACGGGCACGGGGGGTGCGGGCAAGGCGATCGTGGTACACATCACAGCCGCGAGCATGCCGCCGAACAGGTAGACATAGCCGGCGATTCCCGCGGCGAACAGAAAGTCACCCTCGGCCCGCGAGGGGGTCGTCAGCAGCACCGCGAGCACCCACCCGGCGCCCGGGGCCGCGGCCCCCACCTTCGTACGGCACAGCGTGGCGCCGCCCCAGAAGACCCCGACGGCGGCGGCCAGCGCCAGCAGCAGCCCGAAGGGGAACCAGCCGCCCTGCACCAGGGTTCCGGCGACGCCGGTCAGCAGTCCGAGGACGACCAGTACCGCGTAGACCGCGACCCTGGCCCCGAGCGCCCGCGGCCAGGCGCTCCGCTCCGCCGTGCCGTTGCCGCCCACCGCGCTCATGCGTCCACCTCCGCGAACAGGTCGTCGGACCCGGCCGGCGCCGCACCGTCGCGGTCCGCTCGCTGGAAGAACTCCGTCCCGCTCAGCGGCTGGGCCAGACCGTTGGAGAGCGCGAAGACCGGACCGCGGGAGGTGTGGCGTACCGACACCTGGGTCTCGTGTGCTGCCATCGCCCTCGCCTTCGCCGCCACGTACGCGTCGGCCTCCACCGTGACATCGACCTCGGCCGCGCTGTCCACCACCCCCGGGACATCGTCCGGCTGTGCGAAGCCCGTTCTGCCCGTGAAGCCCGGAAAGGGAAAGACCTCACCGTCGTCGTCGGCGGCACGCAGCCGGGCGAAGCCCTCGTCGAGCACGGGACGGGGCACCACGTTCCAGTAGACCCGCTGGACACGGTGCGGCTCGCCCTGCGAACGGCCGTTCTTCAGCGCGGCGAGTTCGACGGCGCGCATGGCGACGCGGTGGGCCTTGATGTGGTCCGGATGGCCGTAGCCCCCGTCGGGCCCGTAGGTGACGAGCACCTGGGGGCGTACCTCGCACACCACGGCGGCGAGCAGCTGCGCGGCCTCGTCCAGCTCCGCCTGCCAGAAGCAGCCGGGGCGGTCGTTGGTCGGGGCGCCCATCATGCCGGAGTCGCGGTAGCGGCCGGGGCCGCCGAGGAAGCGGTGGTCGGTGACGCCCAACGCGCGCATGGCCGCGGCGAGTTCACCGATGCGGTGCGGGCCCAGGGTGTCGTCCTGGTCGGGCGCCAGATGGGCCAGCCCGTCCGGGATGACCTCGCCCTCCTCCCCCAGGGTGCAGGTGACGAGGGTGACGTGGACGCCCTCCGCCGCGTATTTGGCCATGGTGGCGCCGGTGGTGATCGACTCGTCGTCGGGGTGCGCGTGCACCAGCAGCAGACGGCGCTCGGGGGCGGCCGGTGAGCCGGGGGCCGCCCCCGGGGTAAACGCAGCGGTCATACCCCCGAGCCTACGACGGACGCCGTACCGGCAGCCTACGCGGCCGCTCCGGACGGCCGCGTAGGCGCGGGAGCGAGGAGAGACGGGATGCGGACAGGAACCGGGTCAGAACTTGAGCTCCCCGATCATCCCGGCGACGTTGGTGGTCAGGTCGTTGATGGTGGGAGCCATCGACGAACTGGCCAGATAGAAGCCCAACAGCACGCAGATCACCGCGTGTCCGGCTTTGAGCCCGGATTTCCTGACGAGCAGGATGACGATGATCGCCAGCAGCACCACCGCCGAAATCGAGAGTGCCACGGCGGTTCACCTCCAAGTACGCACGGTCGGTACGGGATCGGTACGGGTCACACGGACACGGCAGCACGCCTCCGGCATGGAGGAGCCACCGGCTTCATACCCAGCACTCACCATGCGCAACGGATCATAATTATCCGCACGACCGCACGGCTCGGTGCACAGGTGCAGAGGAGGGGCGCATATTCAGTTCCAGCCAACTGCACACCACCCGACGATCTTCCCGGAGGGCACCCGGAGCGGATCACAGCCCGGCTCAAGCGCAGTACGGTCGGCCGCATGGCTACGACTTTCCCGCGGCAGCACGCGCGTACCCACCGATTCACACTTGGCGCCCCGAGGTCCTTCACAGTTGCCCCAGACGGCTCACGAGTAGCCTTTCTGCGCTCCCGCAGCGGCTCTGACCTGGCCCACCTGCTGTGGGTGCGGGATGTGGCGAGCGGCGAGGAGCGGATCGCGGCCGACCCCGAGATGCTGCTGGGCGGCGCCGCCGAGGAGTTGTCCCCCGAGGAGCGCGCCCGGCGTGAGCGGAGCCGCGAGGGAACCGCGGGCGTGGTCGGATATGCCACTGACAGTTCCATGAGGATGGCCGCTTTCGCTCTTTCGGGTCGGCTGTTCACCGCCGACCTGCTCACCGGCAAGGCGGCCGAGCTGCCGACACCCACCCCCGTGGTGGACCCCCGGCCCTCCCCGGACGGACGGCACGTGGCCTATGTGTCGGGCGGCGCGCTGCGGGTGACCGCCGTGGACGGCGAGGACGACCGGGCGCTGGCCGAGCCGGAACCCGGGACCGGGACCGGGACCGGGACCGTCACCTGGGGCCTGGCCGAGTTCATCGCCGCCGAGGAGATGTCCAGGACCCGCGGATACTGGTGGTCCCCGGACGCGGACCGGCTGCTGGCCGCACGGGTCGACGACGCCCCGGTGCAACGCTGGACCATCGCTGATCCGGCCAACCCGCAGCAGGAGCCGACCCGGGTCGCCTATCCCGCGGCAGGCACCGGGAACGCCGAGGTCACCCTGCATCTGCTCGGCCTCGACGGGTCCCGCGTCCAGGTCGACTGGGACCGCGAGCGCTATCCGTATCTGGCCCGGGCGCACTGGTCGTCCGCCGGTCCGCCGCTGCTGCTGGTCCAGAGCAGGGACCAGCGCGAGGCCGCGTATCTGACGGTGGACACCGCCACGGGTGCGACTTCCGTCACACTCACCGAAGATGATCCAATCTGGCTTGAACTCTTCGGCGGGGTCCCGGCGTGGGCGCCGGACGGCGAGCTCGTCCGGATCACCGACGAAGGTGGCGCGGCACAGGGCGACCGAACCGACGCGGCGCGGGGCGGCGGAGGCGCACGGGTGCTCATGGCGGGCGCACGGCGGCTCACCTCCCCGGCGCTGCATGTACGGGCCGTTCTCGACATCGGGGAGGAAGACGTCCTCTTCTCCGCCTCGGAAGGCGACGGGGGCGGTGCGGCGGACCGCCGCGCGCCGGGGGACATCGGGGTCTACCGGGTACCGCTGGCCGGTGGCGAGCCGGTGCGGATCGCCGACGAGGAGGGACCGCACCTCGCCTCCGCCGTACGGGGCGGCGGGACGCTCGTCCTGTCGACCGCGGCCCTGTCCGGGCCGGGTGCGCGGGTGGTGCTGCTGCGGGAGGCCGACTCGGCGCGGCTGGGCGCCATCGAGTCGTACGCCGAGACACCCGTGCTCAGTACCGCGCCGCGGCTGCTGCACACCGGACGGCGCCGCATCCCGGCCGCCGTCGTCCTGCCCACCGGCCACCGGGAGTCGGACGGGCCGCTGCCGGTGCTGATGGATCCCTACGGTGGGCCGCACGGGCAGCGGGTCGTCGCGGCGCACAACGCGCATCTGACGGCGCAGTGGTTCGCGGACCAGGGCTTCGCGGTGGTCACGGCGGACGGGCGCGGCACCCCCGGCCACAGCCCCGGCTGGGAGAAGGCCGTCTCGCGCCGGATCGCCGCCGTCACGCTGGATGACCAGGTCGAGGCGCTGCACGCGCTCGCCGAGGACTTTCCGCTCGACCTGTCCCGGGTCGGCATCCGCGGCTGGTCGTACGGCGGCTATCTCGCGGCGCTGGCGGTGCTGCGGCGGCCCGACGTCTTCCACGCCGCGGTCGCCGGGGCTCCGGTGACGGACTGGCGGCTGTACGACACCCACTACACCGAGCGGTACTGCGGCACCCCGCAGGAGGACCCGGACAGCTACGCGGAGGCCTCACTGATCACCGACGAGGGACTGTCCCTGGTGGACGAGGACAGCCCCCATCGGCCGCTGATGATCATTCATGGGCTCGCCGACGACAACGTGGTGGTGGCCCACGCGCTGCGGCTGTCCTCCGCGCTGCTGGCTGCGGGCCGCCGCCATGAAGTGCTCCCTCTCTCGGGGGTCACCCATATGGCAAGCGGCGCGACGGTCGCGGAGAACCTGTTGCTGCTACAGGTGGGCTTCCTGAAGCGGTCGTTGGGGATCGCCGACTGACCGAGGAGGGGGGGCTGCTCCTGCCTGTGCGCCGCGGGCTGCAGGGGCTCCCCCAGCCTTCGGCCGGGCGGTACCCCCAGTGGTTGCTCGCGCAGTTCCCCGCGCCCCTCACGGGGCGTGGGGAACTGCTGTGCTTGGGCGGTCTGCTCCCCCAGTACCCCTCCCCAGCAGGGCGAAGCCCTAATGCGGGCTGTCCTCCATCGCGTGGAGCGCCTTGTCCATGACGACGGCCTCCTCGCGGGCGGCGGTCGTGGGCTCCTCGGGGAAGTGGCAGGCCGTCAGGTGGTCCGGCTCGTTCCCGGGGAGCCGGACCAGCGGGGGCTCCTCGGTGGCGCACTTGTCCTGGGCCTTCCAGCAGCGGGTGCGGAAGCGGCAGCCCGAGGGCGGGTTGATCGGCGAGGGCACGTCGCCGGCCAGCCGGATCCGCTCCCTGGTCTCCGGCCCCTCCGACGCCGCCTCCTCGTGCAGCACGGCCTCCGGCACCGCGGACAGCAGCGCGTGCGTGTAGGGGTGGCGGGGACGGTTGTAGATCGCCTCGCGCTCGCCCACCTCGACGATCTTGCCGAGGTACATCACCGCGACCCGCTCGGAGAAGTGCCGCACGATCGCCAGGTCATGGGCGATGAACACAAAGGCGATGCCCATGTCGCGCTGCACCTGCTGGAGCAGGTTGACCACCTGGGCCTGGATGGAGACGTCCAGGGCGGAGACCGGCTCGTCGGCCACGATCAGCTTGGGCTCCAGCGCGAGCGCGCGGGCCACACCGATGCGCTGGCGCTGACCGCCGGAGAATTCGTGCGGGAACCGGTTGTAGTGCTCGGGGTTGAGGCCGACGGTCTCCAGCAGCTCACGGATGCGCTTCTCCCGCCCGCCGGGCGGGTTGATGCCGTTGACCTCCATGGGGCCGCCGATGATGGTGCCGACCGTATGCCGCGGGTTGAGCGACGAGTACGGGTCCTGGAAGATCATCTGGATCTCGGAGCGGACCGGTGCCAGCTCCTTGCGCGACGCGTGGGTGATGTCCTGCCCCGCGTAGGTGAGCTTGCCCGCGGTGGGCTCCAGCAGCCGGGTCAGCAGCCGCCCCGTGGTGGACTTGCCGCAGCCCGACTCGCCGACGAGCCCGAAGCTCTCGCCCGCGTGCACGGACAGGTCGACACCGGAGACGGCCTGGACCTCGCCCACCTTCCGCTTGAAGGGGAAGCCCCCCATGATGGGGAAGTGTTTGGCCAGATTCTCGGCCTGCAGCAACGGCTCCCCGGTACGCGCCGGCCGAGTGTCCTGCGGTTCGCCCTCGCCGGGCTCGGTCAGGGTGAGGTCATCGCTCATTGGTCTGTTTCTCCCTCTGCCTGTCCTAGCTCAGCCTGGGCTTGATCTGCTCGACGAAGAACGTCCGCTTCTGCTCCGCCGTCAGATGGCAGGCGGCACCCCGGCCGTCCGGCAGCGGCGGCCGGTCGGCCGTGCAGGACTTGCCGGCGACCTCGTCCACGAAGCCGCAGCGCGGGTGGAAGGGGCAGCCGGGCGGGGGTGCGAGCAGGCTGGGCGGGGAGCCGTGGATCGGTGAGAGCTCCTCGTTGACGTTCCCGGTCAGCCGGGGCATGGAGGTCAGCAGTCCCCAGGTGTACGGGTGCTGCGGGGAGCGCAGCACCTCGGAGACCGAGCCGCGCTCGACGGCGCGCCCGCCGTACATCACCAGGATGTCGTCGGCCACGTTGGCGATGACTCCGAGGTCGTGGGTGATGAAGACGATCGCGGAGCCGAACTCCTGCTGGAGGTCCTTGAGCAGGTCGAGGATCTGCGCCTGCACGGTGACGTCGAGCGCGGTGGTGGGCTCGTCCGCGATCAGCAGGTCCGGGTTGCACACCAGCGCCATGGCGATCATCGCGCGCTGCCGCATGCCGCCGGAGAACTGGTGCGGATAGTCGTTGACCCGCATCTTGGGGTTCGGGATGCCGACCTTGTCCAGCATCTCGATGGCCCGCAGGTGCGCCTCGCGCTTGGAGACACCCATGTGCTTGCGGTACGGCTCGGCGATCTGCCGCCCGATCGTGTAGTACGGCGAGAGGGCGGTGAGCGCGTCCTGGAAGATCATCGCCATCTTGTTGCCGCGCAGCGCCTCCAGGGTCTTCTCCCGGGCACCCGTCAGCTCCTGGCCGTCCAGCATGATCTGCCCGGAGATGTCGGTGGTCCGCGGGTTGTGCAGGCCCAGGATGGACAGGTTGGTGACCGACTTGCCGGAGCCGGACTCACCGACGATGCCGAGGGTGCGGCCGCGTTCGACGTCGAAGGAGAGCCCGTCGACTGCCTTGACGGTGCCGTCCTCCGTGTCGAAGTGCACGTACAGGTCGCGCACCGAGAGGAAGGCGTCACCGCCGCCGCCGTCACGCGGGGCCGGTACGTCGGCTTCCTTGGTCAGGGTGGTCATGTGCCGGTTCTCCTAGGACAGCCGCACGCGCGGATCGATGAACGCGTAGGCGGCGTCCACGACGATGTTGAAGAGGATGATGAAGGTGGCCGCGAAGAGCATCACGCCCATCACCATGGGCAGGTCGGTGTTCTGCACCGAGTTGACCGCGAGAGTGCCGAGCCCGGGCAGCGAGAAGGTCCACTCGGTGATCATGGCGCCGCCGAACAGCGAACCGAGGTCGACGCCGAAGATGGTGACGATCGGGATCAGCGAGCCGCGCCACGCGTAGCGGAAGAAGACGTACTTGCCCGACATGCCCTTGGCCCGGGCCGCTCTGACGTGATCCTCCTGCAACTGTTCGATCATCGAGGACCGGGACAGACGGGTGTAGTTCGCGGTGAAGATGATCTGGACGACCATCCAGGGGATCAGCAGTCCCATGAACCAGCCGGCCGGATCCTGGGTGAGCGGGACGTACTTGGGCTGGTCGAGCAGCTCCAGGTTGTAGACCACCAGCGCCAGCACCAGCGGACCGATGAAGTAGATCTGCATCGAGGAGAGCACCAGCGACATCGAGCTGAACGCCTTGTCGATGACGGTGCCCTTCTTCCAGGCGGCGATCATGCCGGCGCCCAGACCGATGGTCAGGAAGACCACGGCACCGCCGACGGTCAGCGAGACGGTGGTGGGGAAGCGGTCCAGGATGGTCTGCCAGACGGGGTCCTGGTTGGCGAAGGAGTAGCCGAAGCACGGTGCCGGACAGTCCCCCACGTTGAACTGGCGTCCGGCGACGATGCCGACCATGAAGTGGAAGTACTGGACCGGGATCGGCTCGTCGATGCCCATGTTCTTGCGGATGACCGCGAGCGCGTCCGGCGTGCAGTTCTTGCCGCAGGCCAGCGTCGCCGGGTCCCGTGGGACGGCGTAGAAGAGGAAGAAGGTGACGGCGCTGATGATCAGCAGGATCACCACGGCGCCGAGCGACCGGCGGATGAGAAATCGCAGCATGACGGAACGCAGCTCTCGTGCGACAGCGGGATCGAGACGTACGGGACGGAACCGGGGCGGGTCGCCCGGGGCTCCGCCGCCCGGCCTCGACGGGCCGGGCGGCGGAGTCGGCGCCTGGGGCGCGGTGCGTTACTTCTTCACGTAGAGCGACGTCGGGTTGAGGTCGTGCAGCCGCTCGTCGAAGTAGGCGCCACCGATCTTCGAGCCGGAGATCTGGATGGCCTTGTAGTAGTGCATCGGCACGGCGGGGACGTCCTCGACGAGGATCTTGTCCGCGAGCTTCTGCCACTCCTCGGCGGCCTTGTTCGCGTCGGACATGGCGCGGATGCGGTCCATCTCCTTCTCGAACTTGGGGTTCTTGTGGTGCGAGTAGTTCGCGGAACCGTCCTGCACCTGACGCCCGTCGAACAGGTTCGGAACGACGGTCGAGGAGCTCGGCCAGTCGGCACCCCACGAGTTGTGGTAGATGTCGTAGCCGTTCTTGACCTTGCCGATCTGGTCGTAGTACGTGTCCGCGATGATGTCCTTCTTCTGGACGTTGAACCCGGCCTTCTCCAGGTTCTGCGTCGCAGCCACCGCGAACTGCTGCCACTCGGGAGCGTTCTGGTAGGCGAAGGTGAGCTTCATGCCCTTCTTGCCGGACTCCTTCAGCAGCTTGGCCGCCTTCTTGACGTCACCCTGCGGGTTCTTCAGCTTGTTGAAGGGGTCGGTCTTCTTGTGGCCGACCAGCGTCGGGCTGATGTAGTTGCCCGCCATCTCACCGCCGCCCGCGCCACCGAAGGCCGAGACGATGGACTGGTTGGGAATCGCGTAGGCGATGGCCTGCCGGACCTTCTTGTTCTTGATCCGGTCCATGTTGATGTTCAGATAGCTGACGTAGGACTGGAAGCCGCCGACGGTCCGCTTCTTGATCTCCGGGTCGGTGCGCACCTTCTGCAGGCTGGAGGCGTCGACCTGGTTGGTGAAGCTGGTGGCGGTCTGGTTCTCACCCGCGTCGGACATCAGCCGCTTGGTGGAGTCCTCGAAGGAGACACCGAACTGGATGTTGAACGCGTCCGGGTACTGGTTGCGCGCCGGGTCCGTCTTCGGGTCCCACTCGGGGTTGCGGACCAGCTTCATGCTCTTGCCGGACTTGAACGAAGCGATCTTGTACGGGCCGGAGCACAGCGGCTTCTTGTCGTACTTCTCCTTGGTGTCCTTCTTCTCGGACACCACCGCGTAGCCGGCCATCGCCAGCGCGTAGGGCAGCTCGGCCTGCGGCTTCTTGAAGTGGAAGACGATGGTCTTGTCGTCCGGCGTCTCCAGGACGCTGTCCGGCAGGTGCTTGCCCTTGTAGGGGCCGTCCTTGAGCATCTTGCGGTAGTCGGTGCCACCGGTGTCGGCCAGCCACTGCTGGATGAAGGTGGGGCCCTCGGTGATGAACGGGGCGAACGTGCGCTCGATGGTGTGCCGGACGTCCTTCGAGGTGATGGTGGAGCCGTCCTCGAACTTGATGCCGTCCTTGAGCTTGTACGTCCAGGTCTTGCCGCCGTCCGACTTCTTCCCGCTGTCGGTGGCCAGGTCGCCGACGACCTCGTACTTGTCGTTGCTGACCTTCTTGTAGGTGGTCAGACCGCGGTGGATCAGCGTGGCGAGCGCACCCTCGTCGCTGACGTAGATCTGCGCGGGGTCCAGATGCGCGAAGCTGTCGCGCTGCAGCACCTTGATGGTCCCGCCCTTGCGGCCGCCCTCGACCTCCTTGGCCGGGCCCTTGGATGCGGCTTCGTCGGCGAAGGTGTAGGAGACGTCCTGGCCCTGCTGCTTGGCCTTCTCCTCCTTCTCGCTGTCGTCGCCTCCGCCGCCGCTGCTGCACCCGGTGAGGAACAGCGCTCCGGCGGCGAGCGCCGCGAGGGAGGCACGCGCCGTGCGTATGCTCACTCTGCTCATGGTGGTGTCTGCACCTGCCTGTCGGTTGTCCGTCGCTGCCTGACTGATGCCGTACGGGGTGGCAGCACCCCCCACCACTCGGTCGCGCCTGGCCCTCATCGGCCCGACTTGGGATCGAATGCGTCCCTGACCGAGTCTCCGAGCAGGTTGAAGGCGAGGATGAAGATCACCATCGCGCCGCCCGGGAAGAACATGTAGGTGATGTCGCTCTGGTAGATCTCGGCGCCCTTGGCGAACATCCGGCCCCAGTCGGGGGTGGGCTCCAGCAGACCGACACCGAGGAACGAGAGCCCCGCGATGGCGGTGACGTTGTTGGGCAGCATGTAGGTGGCCTGCACCAGAATGGGCGTGACGAGGTTCGGCAGCAGCTCCTTGCGGACGATGCGGCCCGACGGGGTGCCGGCGACCCGCGCCGCCTCGATGAACTCCCGTTCCCGCAACGACAGGGTCTGGCCGCGCAACAGTCGTGCCAGCGTCATCCAGCCCAGCAACCACATCACGTAGACGAGCACGCCGGCCCGCAGCCAGGTCGGCATCTCGTCCCGCGGGTCCACCAGCAGCGCCCCGACGACCGGTGTGAAGGCCACGAAGAACAGCTGGTTGGGGAAGGACATCATCAAGTCGGTGAAACGGCCGAGGAAGTAGTCGACCTTGCCGCCGAAGTAGCCCCCCGCGATGCCGATGATGATGGCCGTCAGCACCGACAGCAGAGTGATGATCACCGCAAGCGCCAGCGAGTTGCGGATTCCGTAGAGCAGCTGGGTGAACACGTCCCGGCCCAGCCCCGGCTCCAGCCCGAACCAGAACTCGCCGTCGATGCCGCCGTTGGGCTTCACCGGGTAGAAGTTCTCGTTCAGCAGGCCGGGCCTCAGCTGCCCGTAGCGGGTGTAGGGGTCCTTGCCGTAGAGCCAGGAGATCACCGGGGCCAGCGCCGCGATCAGGAAGAAGGCGAGCACGATGCACGCCGAGATCACGCCGGTGCGGTCGCGCTTGAAGCGCATCCACATGAGCTGGCCGGGGGATCGGCCCGCGAGTTCGGCCTCCTTGGCAACTCGCGTAGAACTCAGACCGGGGTCGTCGGGACCAGGGGTGTCGGCCCCGGCTGCCGCAGCCTGGGAAGTACTCGTCATCGCGTGTGTGCTCCCGCGCTCAAATCTCGCCGGAACCCGAATCGTTGGGCGTGATGCGGGTGGGTTGAGCCGGACTTTCGCAAGCCAATTACGTGGCAGTCAAGAGGTGTTGGCCAGGCTGGCCGCCGACCGACGCTTTCTTGAGCGAACGTTGCGCAGATCGAGGTCGCAACGTGCTTGACATCACAGCTGCCGAGCGGACATAGCATAATAAATGTTAAGGAAACGCCTTAACGAACCCGCAACACGGTCGACGTCTCACCGATATCCGAAGCTGCCGCTGCGAAGTGCGTACGGCGCCCAACCCCCTCGTACGGCTGGTTTGATGGCGTTCCCATGCGCGAGCGGTGTGCGCCGTGCGAACATGGGCGCGCGGTCGCATCGGCGTGCGTCGCGGCACCGGGGGGCGCTTGTAGCCGCACGGCGATCACAGGTAGACACGGGTGGATCTGGGACGTCGCGACACCGCACACACGGGGGGCCGAGCATGGGCCAGGACAGGACGCTCGCGCGCGGCGCGCGCGCCTTCGGAGCACTGCTGACAGCCGCGCTCGCGCTGATCAGCCTGGCCTGGATCATCCGGGACTTCACCCAGGCCCGCGAGGTCGTCGATGTCTGGTGGAACTGGGCAGGGCTGCCGGCCCGCGCCGAGGACGGCGTGTGGGTCACCTCCTTCCTGGAGCCGACGCTGCTGCTGCTGTACTCGGTCGCCGCCGTGACCGCGTTCCGCTCCTCCTCGTCCGCGGCGATACTCACCTGCACCGGGTTGCTGACGGTGGCCGTGCGTACGCCCGGACTGTGGAACCTGAACGCCGACTGGATGCAGGGCGTCTCGGACGGACTGCTGAGCAAGGTCCTCTTCAGCACCATCGCGGCGGTCGTCATCGGTGCCGCGCTGATCGTCACCGCCGTCGTCGGCCGCCGCACGGCCCCATCCCTCTCCAGCGGCTACGGCTACGGCGGCCCGTCCCGCTCCGACCCCGCCGACGAGCCCCCTGCCGGCCCCACCAGGGGCGGCGCCGTCGCCGCCTTTCTGCTGCTGGGCTCCGGCGGTGTGGTGCTCGCCGCATGGGAGATACGCGCCTGGCACCAGTACGGATGGGACCGCTACGAGCAGACGCTGACCGGAGAGCGGGCCATCGTACGACTGCTGGACGCACCCTCCGGCTGGGTGCTGTGGGCCGTCGTCCTGCTCTGTCTGGTCACCGCCGTCGCGGCGCTGTCGGGTGTCCCCTTCTCCCGGCCCCTCGGCCTGATCACCACCGCCCCCCTGCTCGGCATCGGCCTGTTCGCCGTGGCTTTCGGTATCAAGACGGAACTGTTCGAGCACTTCGGCGATCTCGGCTTCGAAGCCCAGCTTCGGGTGCTCACCAGCGCCTTCGAGGTCGTCACCGGCTGCGCCGTACTGCTGTCCCTCTCCCGCGGCGAGCAGCGTGACTCGCACACCCTCTCGCACTACCGGGGCGGCACCGCCCGCTACGGAACCTCTCCGCAGACTTGAGGGCCCCCACCGCTCTCAGCCGGCCACCGGTGGGACCACCGCGGCCCGTTCGGCGGCGAAGTGGCAGGCCGAGGGGTGGTGCACCGGCTGCTCGGGGAGGGTGTCGGCGAAGTTCTCGGGCACGGCCAGGGCCGGCTCCTCGACCACGCAGCGCTGCTGGGCCTTCCAGCAGCGGGTACGGAAGTGACAGCCCGAGGGCGGGTTGGCGGGCGAGGGTACATCGCCTTCCAGCACGATGCGTTCCCTCCCCGCCTCCGCCTCCGGGTCGGGTACCGGGACGGCCGACAGCAGCGCCTGGGTGTAGGGGTGGGTGGGGTGCTCGTAGATCTCGGTCTCGGTGCCGATCTCCACGATCTTGCCGAGGTACATCACGGCCACCCGGTCGGAGATGTGGCGGACGATGGACAGGTCGTGGGCGATGAACATGTAGGAGAGCCCGAACTCGTCCTGCAGCCGCTCCATCAGATTGACCACCTGCGCCTGCACCGAGACATCCAGCGCCGAGACCGGCTCGTCCGCCACGATGATCTCCGGACGCAACGCCAGCCCCCGCGCGATACCGATCCGCTGCCGCTGCCCACCACTGAACTGATGCGGATACCGGTTGATGTACTCCGGATTCAGCCCCACCACATCCAGCAGCTCCTGCACCCTGCGCCGCCGATCCCCCTTCGGCGCCACCTCCGGATGAATATCGAACGGCTCCCCCACGATGTCACCCACCGTCATCCGCGGATTGAGCGACGTGTACGGATCCTGGAACACCATCTGAATGTTCCGCCGCACCGCCTTCAAAGCACGCCCGGAGGCTTTGGTGACGTCGTTGCCCTTGTAGCGGATGGTGCCGGAGGTGGGCTGTTCGAGATGGGTGATCAATTTGGCGACCGTGGATTTGCCGCAGCCGGACTCCCCGACGATGCCCAGCGTCTCACCCGGGTACAGATCGAAGGAGACGCCGTCGACGGCCTTGACCGCTCCGACCTGCCGCTTGAAGAGGATGCCCTGCGTCAGCGGGAAGTGCTTGACCAGATCCCGCACCTCCAGGATCGGCTCCCCCGCCGCGTACGCGTTCTGTGCGTGCGACCTCGCCGGCAGCTTCCGCGCCTCCCGGGCCTCCCTGCGCCCCGAGTGGTCAGGGTGCATCGAACATCTCCTTCCAGAAGTGGCAGGCGCTGCGCCGCTCGTCGGAGACCTCGTACAGCGGTGGCTCGTCGGTACGGCACACGGCCCGTGCCATGGGGCAGCGCGGGTTGTAGGCGCAGCCGGGCGGGATCTCCAGCAGGCTGGGCGGCATCCCGCGGATGACGTTGAGCTCCTGCCCCTTCTGGTCCAGGCGCGGGATCGAGTCGAGCAGGCCCTTGGTGTACGGATGCGCCGGAGCCCGGTACAACTCCTTGACCGGGGCGGTCTCCACGATCCGGCCCGCGTACATCACCGCGATCTTGTCGGCCACATCCGCGACCACCCCCAGATCATGCGTGATCAGGATCAGCCCCATGTTGAACTCACGCTGCAGATCGGCCAGCAACTCCATCACCTGCGCCTGCACCGTGACATCCAACGCCGTCGTCGGCTCGTCCGCGATGATCAGATCCGGCTCCAACGCCAACGCCATCGCAATCATGATCCGCTGCCGCATACCACCACTGAACTGATGCGGGAAGTCCCCCACCCGCTGGCGCGCCGCCGGGATACGCACCCGCTCCATCAGCTCGACCGCCCTGGCCCTGGCCTCCTTGCGGCCCAGGCCCTGGTGGACCCGGAACATCTCGGCCAGCTGATAGCCCACCGTCAGCACCGGATTGAGCGACGAGAGCGCATCCTGGAAGATCATCGCCATCTTCGAGCCGCGGATCTTGCGCCGCTCCTCCTCCGGGAGCTCCAGCAGATCCCGCCCCTGGAAGAGGATCCGGCCGCCGGTGATGCGGCCCGGCGGCATGTCGAGAATGCCCATCACCGCCTGCGCGGTCACCGACTTCCCGGAGCCGGACTCGCCCAGCACCGCCAGCGACTCGCCCGCCTCGACGCTGTAGCTCACTCCGTTGACGGCCTGCGCCACACCGTCCCGGGTGTGGAACTCAACATGCAGGTCACGCACTTCCAGCAGGCTCACCGCTCTCACCTCAGCTTCGGGTCGAGGGCGTCGCGCACCGCGTCGCCGAGCATGATGAACGCCAGCACGGTGAGGCTGAGCGCCGCGGCCGGGTAGAGCAGGATGTGCGGCGCGTTGCGGAACTGCATGCCCTGGGAGGCCGCCGAGATGTCCGCCCCCCACGAGACGGTGGGCGGCTGGAGCCCGACGCCGAGATAGCTGAGCGTCGCCTCCAGCGAGATGTAGGTGCCCAGCGCGATGGTCGCCGTCACGATCACCGGGGCGACGGCGTTCGGCAGGATGTGCCGCACCATCATCCGTACGGTGCCGGCCCCCAGCGCCCGTGCCGCCTGCACATAGTCGTTCTGCTTGACGGTGATGACCGACCCCCGTGCGATACGGGCCACCTGCGGCCAGCCGAGCAGCACGATGAAGGTGACCACCGTCCACACCGAGCGGCTGCCGGTCATGGAGAGGAAGACCAGGCCGCCCAGGACGATCGGGATGCCGAAGAAGATGTCCGTGACGCGGGAGAGGATCGCGTCCCACACCCCGCCGAAGAACCCGGCCAGCCCGCCCAGCAGACTGCCCAGCACCGCGACCCCCGCCGTGGCGCAGACGCCGACCGTCACCGAGGTACGGGCTCCGTAGACGACCCGCGTGTAGACGTCGCAGCCCTGGGCGTCGTAACCGAACCAGTGCCCCGCCGAGGACGGGTCGAGGGAGCGGCCGAGGCGGCAGGAGAGCGGGTCCCGCGAGGCGATGAGGCCGGGCCAGATCGAGATGAGCACCAGAAAGGCGATGAGCAGGCCCGCGATCACGAACACGGGGTTGCGCCGCAGATCGTGCCACGCGTCCGACCACAGACTGCGCCCCCGCTCAGGGCCCGGCCCGGGCGGGGGCGACCCCTCGATCTCCTGTCCCTCGTCCTCGGCCAGCTCCATGGCCCCGCCGGGCCCCTCGATCGCGGGCGTCCCCGTCACAGCCCGGCCCTCCGTCGGTTCGACGGCGCCCCTCTTCCCACCGCCGGGTGCGTACTGATCGGGCGGTCGCCCACTGCTCGGCACCGCCGGCCCCGTGGGCGGGAGCGTGACGCGCCGTCGGCGGCGTCCGGGCGGGGTGGTGGGTTACACATAGCGAATCCTCGGGTCAAGCACCGCGTACAACAGGTCGACGAGCAGGTTCGCGAGGAGGAAGACGATGACGAGGATGGTCACGAACCCGACCACGGTCGGCGAGTTCTGCCGGACGATGCCCTGCCACAGCTGGAAGCCGACGCCCTGGATGTTGAAGATCCGCTCGGTCACCAGCGCGCCCGCCATCAGATTGCCGACGTCGGTACCCAGAAAGGTGACGACGGGAATCAGCGAGTTGCGCAGCAGATGCCGCACGGTCACCCGCCGCCGCGACAGCCCTTTGGCGATGGCGGTCCGTACGTAGTCGGCGCGGGAGTTCTCCGCGATCGAGGTGCGGGTCAGCCGGGTGACGTAGGCGAGCGAGACGAGGGCGAGGACGAGGCCGGGCAGCAACAGCTCCCCCACCGGCGCGGCGGGCGAGACGGCGGGGGCGATCCACCCCCATTTCACCCCGAGCAGATACTGGGCGAGGCTGCCGGTCACGAACGTCGGTACGGAGATGACGACGAGAGTCATCATCAGTACCCCGGAGTCGACCGGGCGCCCGCGTCGCAGCCCGGTGACCACACCCAGCACGATGCCGATGACGATCTCGATGACGATGGCGATCAGGGCCAGACGAATGGTGATGGGGAAGGCGGTCGCCATCAGTTCGGTGACCGGCCGGCCGTTGAAGGCGTTGCCGAAGTCACCGGTGAAGATCTTTCCCATGTAGAGCCCGTACTGCTGCCAGATGGGCTTGTCGAGGTTGAATTCCTCGCGCAGTTGCTGGGCGGTCGCCGGGTCGGGGGCCCGCTCCCCGAACAGCGCGTTGACCGGGTCCCCGACGGCGTACACCATCACGAAGATGAGGAAGGTCGTCCCGATGAAGACCGGGATCATCTGGAGCAGTCGTCTGATGACGTAGCGCCCCACTGCGGCTCACTTGACCTTGATGTCGGTGAAGACCGGAACGGAGAAGGGGTTGAGTTTGACGTTGCTGACGCGGCTGGAGTATCCGGCGTTCCCGTTCTGGTACCACAGCGGAATGGCCGGGAAGACGTCGAGGATGCGCTTCTCCGCCTGCTGGAAGAGGTCGACGGCGGACTTCTCGTCGGCTGCGGCGTTCGCCTTGTCGATGAGCTTGTCGACCTGGGGGTCGGAGAAGCCGGAGTCGTTGGAGGAGGCGTCCGTGTAGTAGATGGGCTGGAGGAAGTTCTGGATGAGCGGATAGTCCATCTGCCAGCCCGTCCGGAACATTCCCGTCAGCTTCCTGTCGGTGATGTCGGAGCGGAACTCACCGAAGGTCGGCACCGGGTTGATGCTGCAGGCGTTGTTCCTGCCGAGCGTCCGGTTGATGCTGTTGCAGACCGCCTCCATCCACTGCCGGTGGGAGCCGGTGTCCACGTTGGAGGTCAGGGTGATCTTCCCACCTGGCAGGCCGCCGCCCTGCTTGATGAGCTTCTTGGCGCCCTCGGGGTCGTACTCGCACGCGTCGCCGCACAGTCCGGGCTTGTAGCCGCCGGCGGTCTTGAGCACCGGCGAGGTGAGGTCGGTCGCCGGCTCGCGGGTGCCGTGGTAGATCTTGTCGGTCACCTGCTTGCGATTGATCGCCTTGGACAGTCCGCGGCGCACCAAAGCGGCCTTCTTGCTCTGCCACTTCTTGTCGTACATCGGGAAGGAGATGGTCTGGGTGATGCCTGCGGGCTGGTTGATGTAGCGCCCGTTCAGATCCCGCTCGGCATTCTTGAGCTGCCCGGCGGGCAGTTCGTCGACGACGTCCAGATTGCCGGCCTGCAGATCGGTGTAGCCGGTGTTCTGGTCGGTGTAGACCTTCAGCTCGACGCCCTTGTTCCGGGGCTTGTCCTTCCCGGTGTAGTACTTGTTCCGGGACAGCTTCATCGACTGTCCCTTGGTGTACGAGTCCACCTTGTACGGGCCGTTTCCGACGGGCTTCTTCAGCCAGCCGTCGTGGTCGGTGAAGAACGACTTCGGCAGCGGCGCGTAGGCGCTGTAGCCGAGCGTCTGCGGCCAGAGGGAGAACTTCTGGTTGAGCTTCACCGTGAAGGTGCGGTCGTCCCGCACCTTGAGTCCGGACAGCTTTTCGGCCTTGGGCTTCCCCTTCTCCGGGTGGACTTCCTCATAGCCCTCGATGTACTGGAAGAAGTAGGAGTTGATCTGCTTGTTGGTGACCAGCGCCCCGTAGTTCCAGGCATCCACGAAGGAGTCGGCCGTCACGGGCGTCCCGTCGGAGAACTTCCAGCCCTTCTTCAGCTTGATGGTGAAGTTGCGCTGGTCGTCGGTGGTGATGGACTCGGCGACGGCGTTCTGCGCCTCACCCGTGGTGGGGTCGTACTTCTTCAGGCCCCGGGAGATCATGTCGAGGACCTTGCCGCCCTGCACCTCGTTGGTGTTGGCCGGCTCGACCGGATGCTGCGGATCGGTCCAGAACGCGCGTACGACCCCGTCCTGCGCGCCGCCCCCGCTGCTGCTGTTGGCGCCGCCGCCGCAGGCCGTCGCCAACAGTGCGACCGCCCCGGCGGCGACGAGCGCCCGCCTGGTCATGGTGGTGCGGGTGGCTCCACGCATGGGTGCCTCCTGGGTGCGCCGTGGGTCCGAGTACGCCTCGAACCCACATAACACCTTTTGACACCATATGCCTGGCTGCCTTGCCCGCCGTGGAACGGGCCGGAACCCGTTTGGGGGACACCGGCCGCGGCGGCGTCAGGCCGCGACCACCGCCGCGTCCTCCTTGGCGAAGTGACAGGCCGACGGATGCGCGGCGCCCGAGTCGGAGCCCTCGTACAGCGAGGGCACGGCCAGCAGCGGCACCTCGTCGGCACAGCGCTGCTCGGCCTTCCAGCAGCGGGTGCGGAACCGGCAGCCCGAGGGCGGGTTGGCCGGTGAGGGTACATCGCCTTCCAGCACGATGCGCTCCCGCCTGCCCTCCGCCTCCGGGTCGGGTACCGGGACGGCCGACAGCAGCGCCTGGGTGTAGGGGTGGGTGGGGTGCTCGTAGATCTGCTCGTCGGTGCCGATCTCGGCCATCTTGCCGAGGTACATCACCCCGACGCGGTCGGAGATGTGGCGGACGATGGACAGGTCGTGGGCGATGAACATGTAGGAGAGCCCGAACTCGTCCTGCAGCCGCTCCATCAGATTGACCACCTGTGCCTGCACCGAGACATCCAGCGCCGAGACCGGCTCGTCCGCCACGATGATCTCCGGGCGCAACGCCAGCCCCCGCGCGATACCGATCCGCTGCCGCTGCCCACCACTGAACTGATGCGGATACCGGTTGATGTACTCCGGATTCAGCCCCACCACATCCAGCAGCTCCTGCACCCTGCGCCGCCGATCCCCCTTCGGCGCCACCTCCGGATGAATATCGAACGGCTCCCCCACGATGTCACCCACCGTCATCCGCGGATTGAGCGACGTGTACGGATCCTGGAACACCATCTGAATGTTCCGCCGCACCGCCTTCAAAGCACGCCCCGACAGCTTGGTGATGTCCTCACCCTTGTAGCGGATGGTGCCGGAGGTCGGCTGCTCCAGGTTCATCAGCAGCTTGGCGACCGTGGATTTGCCGCAGCCGGACTCCCCGACGATGCCCAGCGTCTCACCCGGGTACAGATCGAAGGAGATGCCGTCGACGGCCTTGACCGCTCCGACCTGCCGCTTGAAGAGGATGCCCTGCGTCAGCGGGAAGTGCTTGGCCAGATCCCGCACCTCCAGGATCGACTCCCGACGTTCGCCCTGCTCAGGCCGCTCAGCCATCGATCGTCTCCTTCCAGAAGTGGCACGCGCTGCCGCGCTTCTCGTCGACCTCGGCGAGCGGGGGCAGATCGGTTCGGCAGATGTCCCGCGCCACCGGGCAGCGCGGGTGGAAGGCGCAGCCGTCGGGCACCTTGGCCATGTTGGGCGGCAGGCCCTGGATCGCGTACAGCTCCCGGCCCTTCTGGTCCAGGCGCGGGATCGAGTCGAGCAGGCCCTTGGTGTACGGATGCGCCGGAGCCCGGTACAACTCCTTGACCGGGGCGGTCTCCACGATCCGGCCCGCGTACATCACCGCGATCTTGTCGGCCACATCCGCGACCACCCCCAGATCATGCGTGATCAGGATCAGCCCCATGTTGAACTCACGCTGCAGATCGGCCAGCAACTCCATCACCTGCGCCTGCACCGTGACATCCAACGCCGTCGTCGGCTCATCCGCGATGATCAGATCCGGCTCCAACGCCAACGCCATCGCAATCATGATCCGCTGCCGCATACCACCACTGAACTGATGCGGATAGTCGTTCACCCGGGCCTTGGCCGCGGGGATCTTCACCCGGTCCATCAGCTCGACCGCCTTGGCCTTGGCCTCCTTGCGGCCCAGGCCCTGGTGGACCCGGAACATCTCGGCCAGCTGATAGCCCACCGTCAGCACCGGATTGAGCGACGAGAGCGCATCCTGGAAGATCATCGCGATCCGGGCGCCGCGGATCCTGCGCCGCTCCTCCTTGGACATGGTGAGCATGTCCTCGCCGTGGAAGAGGATCTCGCCCTTGGGGATGCGGCCGGGCGGCATGTCGAGGATGCCCATCACCGCCTGGGCGGTCACCGACTTCCCGGAGCCGGACTCGCCGAGCACCGCGAGCGTCTCGCCCGCCTCGACGCTGTAGTTGACACCGTTGACGGCCTTGACGACACCGTCCCGGGTCTGGAAGTCGACGTGCAGATCACGCACTTCGAGCAGGGTCATGTTGGACGCGCCTCCCTCAACGGCTCTTCGGATCGAGGGCGTTGCGGACCGCATCGCCGAGCATGATGAACGCCAGCACGGTGAGGGACACCATGACGGCTGGGGATATGAGAATGTGCGGCGCCGTACGCAGCGCGTCCTTGCCGGTGTCGACGTCGACACCCCAGGAGACGGCCGGCGCGGCCAGGCCGATGCCCAGGTAGGAGAGGGTCGCCTCGGCGGCGATGTAGCCGCCGAGCGCGGTGGTGGCGACGACCACGACAGGGGCCAGCGCGTTGGGCACGATGTGCCGGAACATGATCCGCATGGTGCTCGCGCCCAGCGACTTCGCCGCGTGCACGAAGTCGCTCTGCTTGACGGTGATGACGGCGCCCCGGGCCACCCGGGCGATCTGGGTCCAGCCCAGGAAGAGCAGGGCCGCGCTGACGACCCACACGTTCCGGTCGGTGAACGTGGTCAGCACCACCATGGAGCCCAGCAGGAACGGAATGCCCTGGAACATGTCGGTGATCCGGGACAGCACGCTGTCCAGCCAGCCGCCGAAGTATCCGGCCACCATGCCGACGATGCCGCCGCAGAGGGTCACCGACAGGGTCACCAGGAGGCCGACGGTCACCGAGGCACGTGCGCCGTAGACCATCCGGGCCCACACCGAGCGGCCCTGGGTGTCGTAGCCGAACCAGTCGGGGGCGAAGAAGTGCCCGTAGTGGGGGTCGCCCTGGTAGTGGTTGGCCAGGTCGGCGTCGTTGGGCGAGGCGGAGGTGAACAGGCTGGGGAAGGCGACCATCGCCAGCAGCAGCACGATCAGCACGGCGGAGACGACGAACAGCGGGTTGCGCCGCAGGTCGTGCCAGGCGTCCGACCACAGGCTCCGGCCCTTGGCCGGCTTCTCGCCCTTGCCCGCGGGGGCGGGGTCGGGAGCGGTGGGCAGCTTCGCGGCCGTGTCCAGGGTCTCAGTCATAACGGATCCTCGGGTCCAGGACCGCGTAAAGCAGGTCGACGAGCAGGCTTGCGACGAGGTAGACGATGACGATCAGCGTGGCGATGCCGACCACCGTGGATCCCTCACGCCGGTTGAGCGCCTCGAAGATGGCGTTGCCGACACCGTGCACGTTGAAGATGCCTTCGGTGACGACGGCGCCCGCCATCAGGGAGCCGATGTCGGTACCGAGGAAGGTGACCACCGGTATCAGGGAGTTGCGCAGCAGGTGCACACCGACCACCCGGCGCCGGGGCAGCCCCTTGGCGATCGCCGTACGGATGTAGTCGGCGCGCAGGTTCTCGGCCACCGAGGTGCGGGTGAGCCGGGTGACGTAGGCCAGGGAGAGCGCGGCCAGCACGATCGCCGGCAACAGCAGCTGCCCCAGGTCCCGGGAGTTCTGCACGGTGGGGGTGACCCAGCCGAGCTGGAAGGCGAACAGGTACTGGAAGAGGAAACCGAGCACGAAGCTGGGGACCGAGATCAGCAGCAGGGTGAAGACGAGCACGATCCGGTCGAGCGCCTTGTCGGCGCGCAGTCCGGAGACCAGGCCGAGCAGGATGCCCGCGACGACGGTGAAGACGAAGGCGAAGAGCGTGAGCCGGATGGTCACGGGGAACGCCTGCTCGATCACGTCGAACACCGGCCGCTGGCTGGCTATCTGGGTGCCGAAGTCCCCCTGGAAGAGCCCGGTGAGGTAGTTCCAGTACTGGTGCCATAGGGGCAGATCCAGTCCGAGCTGGTGCTTGATGGCCGCGATCTGCGCCGGGTCGGGCGCCTTCTCGCCGTACAGCGCCCGCACCGGGTCGCCCGGCAGCGCGTACATCATGCAGAAGATCAGCAGAGTCGACCCGATGAAGACCGGGATCATCTGGAGCAGTCGCCGCGCGACATAGCGCCCCATAGTGCCTCCGTAACGGAAAAGGAGATCAGGCGACAGCCGGTGCCGTACTGCTACTTGACGGTGATGTCGGTCAGGAGGACGTTGCCGTCGAAGCCGACCTTCACGTCGTCGATGTTCTCGCTGTGCACGATGTTGGCCGCGTAGTCCCACAGCGGGATGGCCGGCATCTTCTTCAGCAGTTCCTTCTCCGCCGCCTGGTAGTCCTTGATGGACTCGTCCAGGGACTCGGCGTGGTCACCCTTGTCGAAGAGCTCGTCGACCTTCTTGTCGGAGAACCGGCCGTAGTTGGTGGAGGCGCCGGTCTTGTACAGGTCCTGCATGAAGTTGATGTTCAGCGGGTAGTCCGCGAGCCAGCCGCCCCGGTACATGCCCTTGACCTTGTTGGCCTGGCGGCCCTCCAGGTCCGTCTGGAAGTCGGGCTTGGAGTCACCGACGCAGGTGACGCCGGTGGCCTTCTTGATGCTGTTGCAGACCGCGGTCACCCACTCCTTGTGCCCGCCGTCGGCGTTGTACTGGATCCAGATCTTGTTGCCCGGGACCCCGCCGCCCTCCTTGATGTACTGCTTGGCCTTCTTCGGGTTGTAGGACAGCACCTCGGTGTCGAGCTTCTGGTAGCCCTTGACCTGCGGCGGGGTGAAACCCTTGGAGGGGATGCGGGTGCCCTGCAGGACCGTCTTGGTGATCGTCTTGCGGTCGATGGCCATCGACAGGCCCTGGATCACCTTGGGGTCGACGTCCTTGAACGGCTTGGAGTAGAAGGCCGGGACGATGCTCTGGGTGCCGGCGTAGGGCACGTCCAGGGCGCGGTCACCGAAGTCGGCCTTGCGCTTGGGCAGGTCCTTGGGGCCGACGCCGTCAACCATGTCCAGGTTGCCGGAGAGGGCGTCCTGGTAGGCGGACTCCAGCTTGGAGTAGTTCTTGAACTGGATGCCCTTGTTCTTGGCCTTGTTCGGGCCCTTGTAGCTGCTGACGGCCTTGACCTGGATCAGCTTGTTGTGGGTCCACTTCTGGAACTCGTAGGGCCCGTTGCCGACCGGCTTCTGGCCGAAGCCCTTGGGGTCCTTGTAGAAGGACTCGGGCAGCGGGGTGAAGGTCTTGTAGCCCAGCTTGTACTCGAAGTACGGGACCGGCTTGGACAGCTCGATGGTGAAGGTGTGGTCGTCGACGACCTTCAGCCCCTCCATCTCGTCCTTCTTCGGCTCGCCCTTCTCCGGGTGGACGTCCTGGTAGCCCTTGATGTCGTCGAACCAGTAGCTGTTGGCCTGCTTGTTCTTGACGTTGGCCATCCAGTTCCAGGCCTTGACGTAGGACTCGGCGGTCACGTCGGTGCCGTCGTGGAACTTCCAGCCCTTCTTGAGCTTGACCGTCCAGGTCTTGTTGTCCTTGGAGTCGACCGACTCGGCGTTCATGTCGGTCAGTCCGCCCTTGGCGTCGTAGCCGACGAGCCCGGTGAACAGCGCGTCGATGACGTAGCCGCCGAACTTCTCGTTCGTGTTGGACGGCAGGAGCGGGTGCTGCGGCTCGCCGTTGAACATCGAGACGTACCCCGCGGGCTTGCCGGCGGCCGAGCCGCCGTCGCCGCCCGACCCGCCGCAGGCCGTCGCCGCCAGGGCGACGGCCGCCGCGAGAGCGGACCACTTCATCGTCTTCGCGCCACGCATGGGCCCGTCCTCCTCAGAGTTTTCGCCAAGAGAAAAGGGGCGGTGCCAGGACCGGCAGCCTGCCGACCCCGCAACAACGCCCCCACGCTCGCTGAGTCGGCGCCCATTTGACGGTGCGTGACCCTTTAACCCGAGCTCGATGGCTTCACTATCCGCCCTCGCACCCCTGTTGAACCAGGGTCAACCGGTTTCATTTTGATTACACGTACAACTTCTTTTCCGTTATTCGGAGACCAACACCGAACAAACACCTGCAAAACAGACAGTGGATGCGGGCTACTGCTCTCTTTCCGGACACCGAGGAGGCGTCAAGACGTCGACAGACAGGACACGGAACGCAGGAAGGGGCCCCATCCTGGCGGATGGGACCCCTTCCTGAACTTCTCCGCGCCGTTACGGAGCGCGACCGACCGGATGAGAAGACGGCCGACGCCCGGCCGCGTCCGACCGACGCCCGGCTAGCGCTTGGCGCGTGCCGCCGCGCGGGCCCGCTCCTTCATGTCGAGGTTGACCTTCCGGATGCGTACCGTCTCCGGCGTCACCTCGATGCACTCGTCCTCGCGGCAGAACTCCAGCGCCTGCTCCAAGGAGAGCTTCCGCGGCGGCACCAGGTTCTCGGTGGTGTCCGCGGAGGCGGCCCGCATGTTGGTGAGCTTCTTCTCCTTGGTGATGTTGACGTCCATGTCGTCGGAGCGGGAGTTCTCCCCGACGATCATGCCCTCGTACACCTCGGTGCCCGGCTCGATGAAGATGACGCCCCGCTCCTGCAGGTTCATCATCGCGAACGGGGTCGCGGTCCCGGAGCGGTCCGCCACCAGCGAACCGCTGCGCCGCGTCCGCAGCTCACCGAACCACGGCTCGTGGCCCTCGAAGATCGAGTGCGCGATACCGGTGCCGCGGGTCTCGGTCAGGAACTCCGTACGGAAGCCGATCAGCCCGCGCGAGGGGACGAGCCACTCCATGCGCACCCAGCCGGAGCCGTGGTTGGTCATGGTCTCCATCCGGCCCTTGCGGCCGGCCATGAGCTGGGTGATGGCGCCCAGATGCTCCTCGGGGGCGTCGATCGTCATACGTTCGACCGGCTCGTGCAGCTTGCCGTCGATCTCCCGGGTGACGACCTCCGGCTTGCCCACGGTCAGCTCGAAGCCCTCGCGGCGCATCGTCTCCACCAGGATGGCCAGGGCCAGCTCGCCGCGGCCCTGCACCTCCCAGGTGTCGGGACGCTCGGTGGGCAGCACCCGCAGCGAGACGTTGCCGATCAGCTCGCGGTCCAGCCGGTCCTTGACCAGCCGCGCCGTGACCTTGTGGCCCTTGCCGCCCTTGCCCACCAGCGGCGAGTTGTTGGTACCGATCGTCATCGAGATGGCCGGCTCGTCAACAGTGATCAACGGCAGCGCGACCGCGTTCTCGGCGTCCGCCAGCGTCTCGCCGATCATGATGTCCGGGATACCCGCGACCGCGCAGATGTCGCCGGGGCCGGCCTCGGCCGCGGGCTTGCGGGTCAGCGCCTCGGTCATCAGCAGCTCGGTGATCCGCACGTTCTGCACGGAGCCGTCCCGCTTCATCCAGGCCACGGTCTGGCCCTTCTTCAGCGAGCCCCCCTTGACGCGCAGCAGCGCGATCCGGCCCAGGAAGTTGTCGGCGTCCAGGTTGGTGACGTGCGCCTGGAGCGGAGCGCCCTCCTCGTAGGTAGGGGCGGGCACCGTCTCCAGCAGGGTGGTGAAGAACGGCTCCAGGCTGTCGCTGTCCGCGGGCACCGCGCCGTCGGCGGGCTGGGTCAGCGAGGCGACACCGTCGCGGGCACAGGCGTAGACGATGGGGAACTCGATCTGCTCCTCGTCCGCGTCCAGGTCCAGGAAGAGGTCGTAGGTCTCGTCCACGACCTCGGAGATCCGGGCGTCGGGGCGGTCCGTCTTGTTGACGCAGAGGATGACGGGGAGCCGCGCCTGGAGCGCCTTGCGGAGCACGAAGCGGGTCTGCGGCAGAGGGCCCTCGGAGGCGTCGACCAGCAGTACGACCGCGTCCACCATCGACAGGCCGCGCTCGACCTCGCCACCGAAGTCGGCGTGACCGGGGGTGTCGATGATGTTGATGGTGACCGGCTCGCCACCGTCCTTGGGGTGGTACTTGACCGCGGTGTTCTTGGCGAGAATGGTGATGCCCTTCTCGCGCTCCAGGTCGTTCGAGTCCATCACCCGGTCGTCGACGGATTCGAGCTGGTGGGCCGCGAAAGCTCCGGCCTGCTTGAGCATGGCGTCGACGAGAGTCGTCTTGCCGTGGTCGACGTGGGCGACGATGGCGACGTTACGGATGTCGTGGCGCGTGGGCACTGAGGGGTGTCTCCCGGGTTGACGGATCGGGCCGCGCTCCCCCGGTTCTCGGCCGGGAGCCCCCGGCCTGTGCGGCCGGGCCGCGCCCCTGACGCCGGGCATGGCTCGCCGCGGCCTCGTCAACCATGGTACGGGCCCCGCCGCGAAGCGCCGGACGGGGCCGCTGTGCGGTCCGCCCGGCGCTCCGCGTGGTCGAAGGCGCTCAGCCCTTGCGGTAGCCCATGTCCTCGTAGACCGGGCCGGTGAACCCGAAGGCCCCCGCATTGGCCAGGCCCCGCTTGGCCGCCACCAGCTGCGGCCGCTGGTAGAGCGGCAGCGAGCCGGCCACGGCCCAAATCCGCCGATCGGCCTTCTCCATCAGCGTCCGGCGCCGCCCCTCGTCCAGCTCGCCCGCCGCCTGCTCGAAGAGCTGGTCGATCCGGTCGGTACCCACCCGGGCGTAGTTCTGCTCGACCAGCAGCGAGCCGTCCGAGGCGGGCTGCGGCTTGGCGAAGATCGGCCGCGCCTCGGTGGCGGGGAACGCCGTCGCGGGCCAGGAGTACAGCGCCAGGTCGTACTCGCCGGTCGCGATGTGGTCCTTGAAGTAGCTGTCGCCCGGCACTTCCTTGATCTGCGTACGGATACCGACCTCGGTCAGCATCCGGGCGATGCGCTTGCCGGTCTCCCGCAGCTGCGCCGAGCCCTTGCCGCCCGGCAGGACGAACCGCAGCGCGAGGGGCTTGCCGTCCTTGCTGCGCACCGCGCTGGCCGGGTCGCCCGCCAGCAGTCGCAGTTCCCGGGCCGTCGCACGCACCTTCTCGGCCGTCTCCAGCGCCGCCTTGGCCCGGCTCAGCTTGCGCTCGGAGCCGGCCTGTCTGGCGGAGGCGAGGCTGGAGTGCGCGGCCTGCGCGAGGATGGAGCCGCGCTGGGCCGTGGCCGAGACGGAGAGGCTCAGCGGCCTGTCGACGACCCGGGCGATCTGGGCGGCGGTCAGCCGGACGACGGACGCCTCGGCCTCGGCGCGGTGCGGCGCACGGCCGCCCGCGTCGGGGGAACCGGCCGCGCCGGGCGGCTCGGCGGGCCCGCCGTCGGCCCGCTTCTCCTTCTCCTTGCCGTCCTCCTCGCCGCGCTCCTTGGACCTGTCCTCGGCCGGGTCCTGCGCGTGGGCGTGGGCGTGGGCATCCTGGGCACGCTTGTCGGCTCCCGTCCCGCCGAGGCCACCGGTCTTCCAGCCCGCGTCGGCCAGCAGGGACTGCGCGGAGTCGAGGTCCGCGCTGCCGAAGGCGCCGCTGTTGTCCCGGTAGCCGTCCTGGTTGGCCATCCGCAGATGGCTGCCGAGCGGATCATCCGGCAGACCGGTGCCCGCGAGCGCCTTCTCGGCCAGCTCGTCCCGGTCGATGGCGCGGGCCACCGCGCGGCGCACCCGCTCGTCGGCCAGGGGGCCGCTCGCGCCGTTGAGGGAGAGCTGGGTGTAGGCGGGGTCCAGCGCCCGGCGCACCTCGTACTTGCCCAGCTGCCGCGCGGCGGAGGCGCCGAAGCGCTCGCGGGCCTTCCGCTTGCGTGCCTCGCGCAGCTCGGCCTCGCGCTTGCGGGCCTCCTGCGCGTTCTTGGCGCCCTTGGCCGCGTCGGGGCGCTGGGGACCGCCCAGCCCGTTCGCTGAGCCGATCCGCTCCGCCGTCGCGGCACCGACGTCGGCGACGTCCACCTTCCCCCTGGCCAGCGCCTTGGCCACCTTGTCGCGGGGGACGGCCGTCAGCACGATGCGGTCCAGCTTCGCCCGCTCGCCCCACCAGCGGTGATTGCGCTTGAGGACGGTGCGGGAGCGGTCCTTGTCCGCCTTGACGACCCGGAACGGGCCGGCCACGGCGGGCAGCGAGGTGCGGACGCCGTCGTTGAAGACCTTGGGACTGCTCATGGCCTGCTTCGGATACAACGGCGTGAACAGCGAGCGCCAGTCCGCGTAGGGCTTGCCGAAGACGACCTTGACCTCGTCGGCCCCCTCCCCTTCGGTGACCTTCCGGATGCGGTCGTACCCGGCGTTCCGTGCCGTCCAGTAGGCGTTGTTCTTGCCGCGCAGCGCCTTCCACTGGGCGCGGAAGTCCGCCGCGCTCAGCCGGCGGCCGTCGCTCCAGCGTGCCTTCGGGTTGAGCTTGTAGACGACGGTCTGCCGCGGTTCGGTCTCGGTGACCTCGGCGCCGCGCAGGAAGTCCTCGTCGGCCTGCGGCCGCCCGTGCTTGTCCAGGGTGAACAGCGTGGGGAGAGTGGCCGCCGCGACCCGCTTGGTGGCCTCGGTCGAGTCGGGCTGGAAGACGTTGAAGGTGCTGGGCGCCGCGTCCACCGCCCAGCGCAGGGTGCCGCCGGAGGCGACCCGCGCCCGCTCGGTGGCCCGTACGTCGCCGGCCGCCTCCGCCGATCCGAGCCCGGCTCCGGCCTCGGAGTCCTGCGAGTCCGAGTCGCCGCACGCGGCCAGCGGCAGTGGCAGCAGCACGCCGGTGACGAGCATCGCCACCCAGCGCCGGGTGCAGCGCCGGTTCCGGCAGGGCCGGACGGTCGCGCCACGGCTCGGGGACTCCCCCGGCTGCGGCGGCCTGGGGGGCCTTGGTGATTCGGCTGGGACGGCTCGCATGCTGAAACCTCCGGGGCTGGCCGCGCGCCCGCGTACGTCCACTTTCGGCGGCTTTGGCGGCTCATCACATCTTTTCGCCCCACTGAAGGCGGCCCCACACCCGGGACCGGGCAGACACGTCGTACGGAGCACATCTGACCACCCGTGCGGAGCAGCCCCGCGGCAGGGCACGGGGGCGCACACCCGGGCTCCGCACCGCCGTGACACCCGAACGGGGTAACCAGCGGGGAAACCTCGCACATGGCTGCGGGGAGGACCGCAGGATGCCCCCCGGGGTGTCCGGCCCCGGCGTAATCTGGGAGAGCCAGCGAGAGGACCAACGATGACCGCCGAACCTGTGATGGAGCCGGCGAAGGCCATGGACCCCGTCGACCTGCTGATCGCATTCGAAGAGGCATCCGACGAGCCGATTCGACCGCAGTACATCGAGGGGATGGTCATCGTGCCGCCGCAGCCTGATGACGAGCACAACGACCTGGGGGCGGAGCTGTACTTCCAGTTGCGCTCGGCCGGTTTCCGCCTGGCGGGCTTCGGCAACGGCTACCGGTACGGCCCGAAGGGCGAAGAGACCCGCGCTCTGCTGATCCCGGACTTCTACGTCCGGCACCGCAGGCCCTCCGATGTCGACGAGGCGTACCGCAAAGCGCGCAAGGGCTGGTATCCGGTCGACATGCTGGTACTCGCCGGTGAGGTCACCTCCAGCAACCACGAAGTGGACTCCGGGCCGAAGTACCGGGCCCACGCCGCGGCCGGCGTCCCCGTACATGTGTTGATCCACCGCAAGGAAGACAAGGCGTACGCCTTCTCCGACCCGGTTTCACACGAAGGCGACCCGCGGTACAAGACGACCTCCGAGGTCAAGCTCGGGGACCCGCTGCCCCTGCCCTCCCCCTACCCCGCCCTCGACACCTCCGCGCCGCTCCGCGGCTGAAGGCCGCCGGCAGGTCTCGTACGGGCGGAAAGGCGTGCCGCACCCTTCACAAGCGGGAGTGTGACGCGCAACACTCGCCACGCGCATCGACCACGCCAGCCGCACCACCGCGGAGGTGGGCACGTCATGTCCTTGCACGATGAACTGACAGCCGCTCAGCGTTGTCTGGACGATCTCGCGCGCTGCGTCAGCCGACTGGAGAAGCATGTCGGCAGCGGCCTGGAGATCCGGCGGGTACGCAGCGACACCGAGCATCTGAAGGAATCCCTCGCCCTGCTGGGAGCCACCGCCCCACGACCGAGGGCCGAGCCGCACGCCGAGATGGTGACCATCACCGACCAGCCCTACGACCCGGGCCTGTGGACGGATGTCGACGACGAGGGGCTCGGAGCGCGCGACCGGCACGCACCGTGACTCGTTGGACAGCGAGTCGTTGAAGGCAGGCGCCTGCTGCCGGGCCTGCCCTGACCCCATCCGTCTCATCCGGAGAAACCGTTGGCCACTGGCACCGAACCACAACAGAGCACGGGGCCCCGCCCAGCCGCGGGCCCCCGGCCCACCGGCGTGCACACCAGCACGCGCGCCGCCATCGCCGAACCCCATCTGCGCAAGGACCGCTGGTGGCTCGCGCCCGCCGCGACCGCGCTCGGGCTGCTGGCGTTCGTCGTCTACTCCAGCTGGCGCGCGTTCGCGAACACGGACTACTACCACGCGCCGTATGTGTCACCGTTCTACTCGCCCTGCCTCGCGGACAACTGCGCGACGATGAAGGGCGGGCCCAACTGGGGTCTGTTCGGCGAGTGGTGGGGGCTGTCCCCCGCGCTGCTCATCCTGATCTTCCCGTTGGGCTTCCGGCTCACCTGCTACTACTACCGCAAGGCCTACTACCGCGGCTTCTGGGCCTCTCCCCCGGCCTGCGCGGTGGCCGAGCCGCACAAGAAGTACACCGGCGAGACCCGCTTCCCGCTCATCCTGCAGAACATCCACCGCTACTTCTTCTACGCGGCGATGCTGGTCGCGGTGATCCTCACCTGGGACACCGTGCTCGGCTTCCGCAACGAGGACTACGAGTGGGGCCACATGGGTGTGGGCACCCTGGTCTTCCTCGCCAACATCGTGCTGATCTGGGCGTACACCCTCTCCTGCCACTCCTGCCGGCACATCGTCGGCGGCAGGCTGCGGCACTTCTCCAAGCACCCGGTGCGCTACCGGCTGTGGGGCTGGGTCGGAAAGCTCAACGGGCGGCACATGCTGCTCGCCTGGGCCTCGTTGCTCAGCGTGGCGCTGGCGGACTTCTACGTCTACCTGCTCGCCACCGGCACCATCACCGACCCGCGGCTCTTCTGAGAGGGACTTGAGCGACATGGCACACGTCGAACGTCAGCAGTGGGACGTCGTGATCGTCGGCGCGGGCGGCGCCGGGCTGCGGGCCGCGATCGAAGCACGGGAGCAGGGCCTGCGCACCGCGGTGATCTGCAAGTCCCTCTTCGGCAAGGCCCATACGGTGATGGCCGAGGGCGGCATCGCCGCCAGCATGGGCAACGTCAACGAGGGCGACAACTGGCAGGTGCACTTCCGCGACACCATGCGCGGCGGCAAGTTCCTCAACCAGTGGCGGATGGCCGAACTCCACGCCCGCGAGGCGCCCGAGAGGGTGTGGGAGCTGGAGACCTGGGGCGCGCTGTTCGACCGCACGCCGGACGGGCGGATCTCGCAGCGCAACTTCGGTGGCCACGAGTACCCGCGCCTGGCGCACGTCGGCGACCGTACCGGCCTGGAGCTGATCCGTACGCTCCAGCAGAAGGTCGTCTCGCTGCAGCAGGAGGACTTCAAGGAGAGCGGCGACTACGAGGCCCGCATCAAGGTCTTCCAGGAGTGCACCGTCACCCAGATCTTGAAAGAACCCGGTTCGGAGGGGGAGGACCGGGTGTCCGGTGTCTTCTGCTACGAGCGCGAGAGCGGCCGGTTCTTCGTCATCGAGGCTCCGGCCGTGGTGCTGGCGACCGGTGGCATCGGCAAGTCGTTCAAGGTCACCTCCAACTCCTGGGAGTACACCGGGGACGGGCACGCGCTGGCGCTGCTGGCCGGGGCCTCGCTGATCAACATGGAGTTCGTGCAGTTCCACCCGACGGGGATGGTCTGGCCACCGTCGGTGAAGGGCATCCTGGTCACCGAGTCGGTGCGGGGCGACGGCGGGGTGCTGCGCAACTCCGAGGGCAAGCGGTTCATGTTCGACTACGTCCCGGACGTCTTCAAGGAGAAGTACGCGGAGTCCGAGCAGGAGGCCGACGGCTGGTACGAGGACCCGGACAACAACCGCCGCCCACCCGAGCTGCTGCCCCGCGACGAGGTGGCGCGCGCCATCAACGCCGAGGTCAAGGCGGGGCGGGGCTCCCCGCACGGCGGCGTCTTCCTGGACGTCTCCACCCGGATGTCCGCGGAGACGATCAAACGGCGACTGCCCTCGATGCACCACCAGTTCCGCGAACTGGCCGATGTGGACATCACGGCCGAGCCCATGGAGGTCGGCCCCACCTGCCACTACGTGATGGGCGGTGTGGACGTCGACTCGGACACGGCGGCGGCGCGCGGGGTGCCGGGGCTGTTCGCGGCGGGTGAGGTCGCCGGCGGTATGCACGGCTCCAACCGGCTGGGCGGCAACTCCCTCTCCGACCTGCTGGTCTTCGGCCGCCGGGCGGGGCTGTACGCGGCGGAGTACGCGCGCGGCTGTGCGCGGGAGCGCCCCCGGGTGGCGGACGAGCAGATCGACACGGCGGCGGCCGAGGCACTGCGGCCGTTCGGCGTCGGTCCGGCCCCGGCGGACGAGGAGGCAGCCGAGGAGTCGACCGAGAACCCGTACGCGGTGCACCAGGACCTCCAGCGGGCCATGAACGACCTGGTGGGCATCATCCGCCGCGAGGAGGAGATGTCCGAGGCGCTGGACCGCCTCGCCGAGCTGCGCGAGCGCGCCCGGCGCGCAAAGGTGGAGGGACACCGGCAGTTCAACCCCGGCTGGCACCTCGCCCTGGACCTGCGCAACATGCTGCTGGTCAGCGAGTGTGTGGCCCGCGCCGCGCTGAACCGTACGGAGTCGCGAGGCGGGCACACCCGCGACGACCACCCCGAGATGGACCGCGAGTGGCGGCGCGCCAACCTCGTCTGCACCCTCGCAGCCGAGGGCGCGTCGGGTGCCGAGGCCGAGACGGGCCGCGCGGGGCGGATCGCGCTGCGGCGCCGCGAGATGCCGCCGATCCGCAAGGACCTTCTTGAGCTGTTCGAGAAGGAGGAGTTGATCAAGTACCTGACCGACGAGGAGCTGACGAGCGAGTGACTACCCAAGCGCATCACGGTGCGGGCCCCGGAACCGAGGGGATCGGTGGCGCGGTCAGCGGCGAAGCCCCCGACACGACACGGCCGGAGACGAGTTACGACGCGCACTTCAAGGTCTGGCGCGGCGATGTGGACGGCGGCGGTCTGGAGGACTTCACCGTCGAGGTGAACGAGGGCGAGGTCGTCCTCGACATCATCCACCGCCTCCAGGCGACCCAGGCCCCCGACCTCGCCGTCCGCTGGAACTGCAAGGCGGGCAAGTGCGGCTCGTGCAGCGCGGAGATCAACGGGCGGCCCCGGTTGCTGTGCATGACCCGCATGTCGGTCTTCGACCGGGACGAGACCGTCACGGTGACCCCGCTGCGCGCCTTCCCGGTGGTCAGGGATCTGGTGACCGATGTCGGCTTCAACTACGAGAAGGCCCGCCAGGTGCCGGCCTTCGTGCCGCCGCCGGACCTGGGGCCGGGTGAGTACCGGATGCAGCAGGAGGACGTCGGGCGCTCGCAGGAGTTCCGCAAGTGCATCGAGTGCTTCCTGTGCCAGGACACCTGCCATGTCGTGCGCGACCACGAGGAGAACAAGGCGGCCTTCGCGGGGCCGCGCTTCCTGATGAGGGTCGCCGAACTGGACATGCACCCGCTGGACGCCGCCGAGGACGCGGGCCACGACCGCAAGTCCGCGGCGCAGGACGACCACGGGCTCGGCTACTGCAACATCACCAAGTGCTGCACGGAGGTCTGCCCGGAGAACATCAAGATCACGGACAACGCCCTCATCCCGCTCAAGGAGCGGGCCGCGGACCGCAAGTACGACCCGCTGGTCTGGCTCGGCAACAAGATCCGCCGCCGGACGACATGACGGCGTAAGGACGCGGGGCCGGGCCCCAGGAGAGCCGGCCCGGTGGCGGATCGCCGGTGGCGGATCGCCGGTGGCGGATCGCCGGTGGCCGGTGCCGGGTGGCCGGTGGCTCTACGACTTTCGGCAGTGTCACCGGCCGACGGAGCGCGGCTACCGTCGCCCTTGTGACTGTGACGGATGTACGCGGTCGGACCATCACTCACACCCTCACCGCCGCCGCGGGGGTGGCGGCGCTGCTGGGTGTGCTCGTCGGCCCGTGGTGGATCGCCCTGGCCGCCGGGTGCGCCTTTCTGGCCGGTCGGCGCCCCGGCAGCGCGCTCGTGCCCACCCTGTTCCTGGCCGGGGCCCTCGCCGCGGGCATGACGGCGGCCCTGGCCCGTCCCGCCTGGCTGACACCGGGCACCCGGTTCGTCGCGGTGGCGCTCACCGCGGGGATGCTCTCCTGGTGCGCGGGCCGGTTCTGGCGGCAGTACCAGGAGCTGGCCCGTGCGGGCTGGGAGCGGGCCGAACAGCTGACGCGGGAACGCGAACTGGTCGCCGGGCAGGCCCGGCTGCAGGAGCGGTCCCGCATCGCACAGGACATGCACGACGCCCTCGGCCACGAGCTGAGCCTGCTGGCGCTCTCCGCCGGTGCCCTCAAGCTGGCGAACGGCCTGGCGGCCGAGCATCGCACGGCGGCCGAGGAGATCAGAGGCCGCGCCGAGTCGGCGGTGGACCGGCTCGGGGAAGTCATCGGCGTGCTGCGGGAGACCGCTCAGGAGGCCCCTACCCGTCCGCCGGACACCAGCGTCCGGCAGCTGGTCGAGGACGCGTCGGCCGCCGGTCTTTCCGTCACGGCGCGGATCGAGGGCGAGGCGGACGGCGAGCACGGTCCGCCGCCGCACGCGCTCCGGGCGGCGTACCGCGTCGTCCAGGAGGCCCTGACGAACGTCGCCAAGCACGCGCCGGAGGCCGACGCCACGGTCGCGGTCACCTATGGGGCGGACGGGATTCTGGTGACGGTGGAGAACGGTCCGGGTGCCGGGCCGGACGCCGGGCAGGAGGAGCGCCCCCGCGTCGGCGGGCGCGGGCTGGTCGGGCTCGACGAGCGGGTCCGACTGGCGGGCGGCACCTTCGGCTGCGGGCCGACGCCGGAGGGCGGCTTCGCCGTACGAGCCGCCCTCCCCCGCGCCCGTACCCCCCGGCCGCCGGCCGCCCCCGCCACCGTGTACGCGGGGCCGGCGCTGGAGCAGCGGCACGCCCGCCGCAGGCTGGGCCGCACCGCGCTCGTCGCCGTCACCGCCTGTCTGGCCCTGGGCGCCCTGTTGGGCGGAGCACTGACCTGGTGGGACATCCTGGTGACCGAGCGGGCCGTGCTGCCGGCCGAGGACTTCGACCGGCTGCGGGCCGGGCAGCAGCGGGCACGGATCGCCCCGTACCTGCCCGACGAGCAGACCCGGCACCGGCCCGCCGATGCCCCGCCCCCGCCACAGAGAGCCGGAACGACGTGCGAGTACTACGCGATCACCGCCAACCCCTTCGACGACCGCTCGGGGGACGCCTACCGGATCTGTTTCCGCTCGGACACGCTCGTCTCGGCCGAGGTGCTGCGGGCGTGAGGGGCCGCGGGCGATGACCGCGGCACCGATCCGGGTACTGATCGCCGACGACGAACCGATGGTGCGCACCGGCGTACGCACCATTCTGGCCACGGACCCCGCCATCGAGGTCGTCGCCGAGGCGGGCGACGGGCACGAGGCCGTCGAACTGGCACGCAGACACCGCCCCGACGTGGCCGTGCTCGACATCCGGATGCCCAAGGCCGACGGCATCGAGACGCTTGCCGCACTCGGCCGGACCGTGCCCGGCACCCGCGCGGTGATCCTGACGACGTTCGGCGAGGACGACTACATCCTGCGGGCCCTGAGCGGCGGCGCCGCCGGATTCCTGGTCAAGGCCGGGGAACCGGAGGAACTTCTCGCGGGCGTACGGGCGGTGGCCGACGGCGCCGCCTATCTCTCCCCGAAGGTGGCCGCCCGCGTCGTCGCCCACCTGGCGGCGACCGGCGCCGGATCGGCGGCCGGCCGCCGCGCCTCGGCCCGTGCCCGGACCGAGGCGCTGACCGCCCGCGAGCGGGAGGTCCTCTCCCATCTGGGGGCGGGGCTGTCCAACGCGCAGATCGCGCGCCGCCTACGGGTGGTGGAGGGCACGGTGAAGGCCCACGTCAGCGCCGTCCTGGCGGGGT
>NZ_JAGPXJ010000230.1:0-451 GCF_018070605.1 Streptomyces sp. B15 | reverse complement strand
ATTATACATAGGTTATATATATTATATATATGATACTGTATATTATTATATACATAATGTATACGTATGTTTGTGGGTGCCCTTTTTCCCATCTCATAACTTGTTTTAAGAAGCGCAGCCTAATAACGTGTGGGCTTGGGATTCAGTTCTTGAAAGAAAACTCTGAGCCTTCAATGACCTTTCGGTCTATGTAAAAGCACTCCTGTCTTCCTGGCAGCAGTTGGACCTCACAATGTGGATTGTGCCCTCACCCAGCAATGTTTATGCCCTATCGCCATGGTGACGGAATTAGGGGTCTCCTGCTCTTCGTCCTAAGGACCACTGTCTGTGCTGTGTCTTTCAAAGGTCAGAAGAGATTGAACCTTTGTGTTTTTATTTTCCCTGTGTTTGCTTTTTGTCATGGGGAACCTGTGTTGCTGCTTTGAAGGTATATTCATACTGGCCTTTCAAA
>NZ_JAGPXJ010000229.1:0-453 GCF_018070605.1 Streptomyces sp. B15 | reverse complement strand
GAGGTAGCGAGTTTAGCTGCTGCAAGTTACACAAAAATGACAGGGAAAATTGGTGTAGCTTTAAGTATCGGAGGACCTGGTATTGTACACTTATTAAATGGTATGTACGATGCTAAAATGGATAATGTACCTCAACTTATTATTGCTGGACAAACAAATAGTACATTATTAGGTACAAAATTCTTCCAAGAGACAAACATTTCTAAAATGGTTGATGATGTTGCTGTATATCACCACCAAATTCAAAAAGGTGATAACGTATTTGAAATTACAAATGAAGCAATTCGTACGGCATACGAGAAAAAAGGTGTCTCTGTTATCATTTGTCCAAATGACTTATTAACTCAAAAAATTAAAGACACTACAAATCGTGCAGTTGATACAACTAAACCAAAACCAGCTTCACCAAAATTCAAAAGTATTAAAAAAGCAGCTAAATTAATTGATAAAGCT
>NZ_JAGPXJ010000228.1:0-454 GCF_018070605.1 Streptomyces sp. B15 | reverse complement strand
ATTTTAGGTTTCCGCAGTAAGGACGAAATGTTCTGGGCCGATCTATTTAAGCCCTACCCCGTGGATGTCCATATTACGACTGACGATGGCAGTGCAGGAACTAAAGGATATCCCACGACGATCATGGGTGACCTTATTGAGAAAAATGACTTTACGGGCATTTACACTTGCGGCCCCACACCCATGATGGTGGGCGTTGCCGAAGTAGCCCGACAATATGGCGTTCCTTGCGAAGTATCCTTAGAGGAACATATGGGCTGTGGTACTGGTGGATGTTTAGGCTGCGGCTGTGACGGCGCAGGAGGTAAGCGCTACAAAATTTGTACCGATGGTCCTGTATTCCCTGCTGAGGAGGTGTTCTTCTAATGTTAGAAACGACATTGTGCGGTATAAAAATGAAAAACCCCTTTGTAGCAGCGTCAGGAACATTTGGTTTTGGTCCTGAGTACAAAGG
>NZ_JAGPXJ010000227.1:0-458 GCF_018070605.1 Streptomyces sp. B15 | reverse complement strand
CCCGTGGCGCTCCGCCCAGCGCAGGTACATGCGCATGAGGATCTCCGCGAAGTCCGCGGCGTCCACGCCACCGGCACCGGACCGGATGGTGACCACGGCCTCGCGCTCGTCGTACTCGCCCGCCAGCAGGGTCTGGATCTCCAGCTCGGACAGCGCCTTCTGGATGGAGGTGAGCTCCTCCGCGGCGGCGTCCCGGGTCTCCTGGTCGTCCTCGTCCTCGGCCAGCTCCACCATGACCTCGAGGTCGTCGATGCGGCTCTCGATCTTGCGCAGCCGGTCCACCTTGGACTGCTTGTGGGAGAGCTGGGAGGTGACCTTCTGGGCCTCGTCCGGGTTGTCCCACAGGTCCGGCGCGGCGGCCTGCTGCTCGAGCTCCGTGATCTCCTTCAGCAGCGTCTCGGCGTCACTGACCGCGGCCACCGAGTCGTAGGTGGCGCGGAGGGCACGGATTTCTGCAG
>NZ_JAGPXJ010000027.1:0-88321 GCF_018070605.1 Streptomyces sp. B15 | reverse complement strand
CGGCCGGCCGGGCCCGGGCCGGCCGCACAACGGCGGCCCGGGACCACGCGACGGCGCGATCCGCCCGGCGGGCACCACCAAGGGAGTCGCCGAAAGCCGGCCGAACCGCCCTGGGCGCCCGCGCGGGTCAGTGCTCGCGGGGGGCGGGCACCACATGGTCCGCCCCGCCTGCGGAACCGGCACCACCCGGCTGACCCGGCTGCCCCGCGCCCGCGGGCACCCCGTGCGGCCCCGGCTGTGCGGCCTGCGCGGGCTGCGCCGCCTGCGCGGACTGACCGGACGTGGCCGGAGCCGGCGCACCCTGTACGGGCTGCGCGGCGGCCACCGACTCGGCGTTCCCACCCAGCAGCTGGCGCATGGCGGCCTCGGCGACGGCCGCCTCGCCCGCGACGAGCGCGTCCACCACCCGGCGGTGGTTGGCGACGCCGCCCTCCGTGGGGTGCTCGGAGCAGGCAGTCGGCCCACCCGAGACCTGGAGCGCGGAGGAGACGATGCCGGAGAGGTGCTCCAGCATCCGGTTCCCCGCCGCCTGCAGGATCAGCCCGTGGAACTCGGCGTCGGCCCGCGAGAACGTGAGCGTGTCGCCCTGAGCAAGGGCGTGGCCCATGATCTCCACCATGTCGCCGAGGCGCTGGTGCACGTCGTCGTGGCTCTGCCCGGCGGCGAGGCGGGCGGCGAGGGGCTCGATGGCCCAGCGCAGCTCGCACAGCTCGCGCCGCTGCCCTTCCCGCTGGGGGCCGAAGGCCCGCCATTCGATGATGTCGGGGTCGAGCAGGTTCCAGTCGCTGACGGGCCTGACCCGGGTGCCGACGTTGGGGCGGGCGCTCACGAGGCCCTTGGCCTCGAGGACGCGCAGGGACTCACGTACGACCGTACGCGAGACCTCGAAGCGCTGGCCGATCTCTTCGGGGACGAGCGGGCGGTCGGCGCCCAGGTCGCCCGAGACGATCATCTGGCCGAGCTGCTGGACGAGTTGGCCGTGCAGGCCCCTGCCTCGGCTACCGGACGCACGTCGGCCCACTCGATTCATCTCAGCCTCGGAACCCTCCCACGCCGAGGCGTTGGTTGTGGTGCGCGCCGTTCCCGTTGACTCGGCGTATGCGTAGCGGTCCAGCTCGCCCGGGCCTACGAGGCCGGTGTCGACGGGGCGAGCCGCGTTCATCATGGAGTGCGCAAGGGTAGTCACGACCACTTGTGTCGGCCGAGGTCAGGGCGGTCTTGAGGGCTTTGGTGAAAAGCACACGAAAGGGTGATCGATGACTTCCTTACAATTGACGCCTTATCGGAAAGAACGGACCACATCATTGGTGGTCAGAGCCATCTGCCGCCCTTGAGTGCCGTTTTGGCCCCGACGGCAGGTGAACATCTGGCGGATTTGCGGCGGTTCCGACGCTCGACAGCCCAAGCCTGCCCGCCTGTACGGCCGTCCACAACCGGCGGTCACCGCTGTCTCGGTCGACTCCGCAGGGACGTGAGGGCGTACGCACAGAACAGGACGGTGACCGACAACGCGAGGGCCCGGCCCACCGGTTGCGACACGATTCCCATCGCCACGGCCCCCGACTGCTCCGCCGCCGAGGGCCAGGGAAACAGCAGCACCGAGCGCAACCGCTCCGGCAACCCCTCGAACGACTGGCCACCGGAGCCGACCGCTGCCCTGCGCACGAGAGGCGCCACCAGCATGGGCACAGCCACAACAGCGGCCACACCCAGCGCGGTCGACCGGAACACGCCCGCGGCCAGCAACCCCGCCCAAGCACATCCGACGCAGAGGGCGAGCAACGCCATCACCTGCACTCCCAGTGACGGCACCATGGTCCCGGGTTCCAGCCCGCCGGGGACGGAGTAGCTGGTCAGAGCGGCGAGGTCGAACGTGTGGTCGGGGAAGGAGTCGGCCAGAGCGTCCGCGCCGTAGCACAGGGTCAACGCCGCCGCGTTGCACAGCGCGGTCGCCAGGCACAGGACCACAGCAGTGACCGCCGTCACCCCGAGCTTGGCCACCAGCATCCCGAGTCTGCGGGGCACGGGCACCCGCGCGGGCACCAGCGCCGGATACCGGAACTCCTGCCCGAACGCCATGGCCCCCAGCAGCCCCGCCACAACGGCCGCGGGCGGCACGAGAAACGGCGATCCGGGCGGCCATCCGATGAGCAGCTTGAGACCGGGAACGCTCCCCGTCGCAGCATTCTCCCAGGCGGCACCGTCCGTCCCGGCCACCGTGAGGGAGATCCCCAGCGCCGAGACCAGAGCCAAGGCGAGCAGCACCCACGGCGTCCGCACTCCGAACAGCCGCATCACTTCGTACCGCAGCGGCGCCACCGGTCCTGGCCGACGTACCACCGGGGACTCCGGAGGCAACGCCCCCGCCGCGCTCTTCGACCTTCCGCCGGCCGTCCCCGACCGGCCGGAGGGCGGGGACGAGGTGGAGGGGCCGGAGACAGCGGAGGAGGCGGGGGAAGCACTGCGACCGGAGGGAGCAGAGGAAGAGGAGGCCGAGAGGTTGGAGGAGGCCGAGGAGGCAGGGCGGGAAGCGGCCCCGGTATGGGCTCTTGGAGCCGCCTCAGCAGCCCGAGTCGGATCCCGGTCCGGGCTCGGTCCCGGTTCCGAAGCCGGGGCGGTCTCGCCGGAGGCGACCCCGCCGGGCGTGAGACTCGGCGATCGCTGCGACCGGCGCACAGGGTCACCAGGTGCGTCCGTCGCCCTGTTCCCCGGGTCTTCGTGCCCCGCCGGCACGAGCGCGCCTTCCGGGAACGTGCCGCCCTGGGGCGTCGACTCCTGCTCCTCCCCGGGCCGCCTCGCCATGGCTGGGCGCTCTTCCGCTCCGCCCTGTTCTGTCTCGGAGCCCCGCTCACCACCCACATCGGAGGCAGCACCGACGCCGGCGCCGGATCCGGCCTGCGACTCCGACTCTGCTGCGTCTGCGCCTTGACCGCCTCGTGCCTGCGTCGGGCCGCCCGGCTTGTAGCTACCCGGCGCGGGTACGGAGGCATGTCCGGAAGCGACGTCCCCCTCTCCCCCTCGTGTCGCAGCTTCCCCGCGTACCGCCTGGCCCACATCGTCCACATAACAGACCCCCATGCCTTCCCCTTTCGCTTGCTCCCCCGTGCTCCCGGTAGCCGCAGCAGCCGCCGAGCCCCCCGCCTCCCGACGGGCGGCTCGTCCGTCCGCCCGGTTCAGCGGGCCGGGCCGACAGCTGTCCCCTGCGTCCCCGATCTCGTCCGTCAGCTTGTGAACGAGGATCCCGTGCCGGTAGGCGGACTCCCCCACGGCGGCACAACTGGTCCCGTAGACCGAGACCCGGCTACCTCCCTCGCACACCACCTCGACCGCTCCCCGTCCGGCGCTCGCCCGCTCCGCGCTTCGCGCCTCCTGTGAGAGCACAGCCGCGAACCGCTCCGCGTGCGGCGTTCTGACCGCGACCCGGGGGCGGAGTCGGGTCCGCGAGAAGTCGGCCGCCGTTTGATCGGCCAGGAGCCGACCGCGATCGATCGTGACGACCCGGTCCGCGATCCGGGCTGCCTCTCTCGGATCCCGCGAGGCGACGAGCACCAGTCCGCCCTGGTCCGCGAATCCGCGCAGCAGTCCATGCAGCCACGTGGCTTCGCGCGGGGAGAGTCCCCGGGTCGGCTCGTCCAGCACCAGCGTGTGCGGATCGCCCAACAGCGCCGTCGCCATCCCGAGCCTGCGGTCCATCCCGAGCGAGAAGTCTCCGAGCCGCTGGTCCGCCAGCCCGCTGAGCCCGACCACCTCCAAGACCTCGTCCGCCCGCTCGACCGGCACTCCCGCCACCGCGGTCAGCATGTGCAACTGGCCCCGAGCCGTGCGGGCCGGATGACCGGGGACATCGCCGAGGAAGGCACCGATCTCCCGGGCGGGGTGCGGGATCCGCTGCACCGGGCGGCCACGGAAGAGCGCCACACCTCGTCCTGGCACGAGTTGCAGCATCAGCCGCAACGCCTCGCTCTTACCCGAACCAGCCGACCCCATCAGCACAGTGACCTTGCCGGGGCGCGCCTCGAAAGTGAGGTCGTCGACACGCGGCAGGCGCTTGCGCCGGACCGTGCTGGTGAGTCCGATGGCCTGAATCATCGCTTCTCCCGCAGAACGCGTGGCGGACGCACCTCTGCAAGATAACGCGACATTTCCGACTTTCCGGGTAGCCGCTCGACCCTCGGCCCTGCGGAAACACGGCCGCGACTGCCCTTCCGGCCTCAGACCTCCGGTCGCAGCATGGGCGGGTTGAGCAACGTGGCTCCTCCGGCACGGAACAGCTGGGCCGGCCGACCGCCCTGCCGGGTCGTCGTGCCCCCGGTCGGCACCAGGAACCCCGGCGTCCCCGTCACCTTGCGGTGGAAGTTCCGCGGATCGAGAGCCACACCCCACACTGCTTCATAGACCCGCCGCAGCTCTCCCACTGTGAACTCCGGCGGACAGAAGGCGGTGGCGAGCGAGGAGTACTCGATCTTGGATCGCGCCCGTTCCACCCCGTCCCGCAGGATCTGGTCATGGTCGAAAGCGAGCGGCACTTGTTGCTCGACCTCCCACCCGGAACCGTCCTCCGCGCCGAGAAGCGTGTCCGTCGACGCCCACCGGGCACTGCGAGCGTCTCCGCCGGCGGTGGGCGCGGGCAGGTCCGGCGCGAGGACGAGATAGGCGACGCTGACCACCCGCATTCTGGGATCCCTCTGGGGTGCACCGTAGGTGGCGAGCTGCTCCAGGTGCGCACCCGCGTCCTGGTCTTCGAGGGCCTGTGAGCGCAGCCCGGTCTCCTCGGTGAGCTCGCGCGCCGCCGCCTCCTCCAAGTCCTCGTCGCCCCGCACGAAACCACCAGGCAGCGCCCACCGGCCCTGATACGGAGGCTCCCCGCGGCGCACGACCAGGGCATACAGCGCGTCCTTGCGCACGGTGAGCACCACGAGGTCGACGGTGACGGCAAAGGGCGGGAAGGCCGACGGGTCATAGGGCATGGCGTGATCATAGTCGTCTCCTTGACGATAAACAGTCCGTTCCGTGGTAGCGCCCGCGCCTCTTCCGTCCCCGGCGGAAGCGAGCAAGGCGGTCGGTCAGCAGGCGGCGTCGCCCGTCGTCCCCTCCGGCTGATCTCCCCGGTCTCCCCCGCCTGCTGCCCGGTCCGGCTCCTGTTCGCTCCGGAGGCAGTGGCGCACCAGCTTGGGATCGAGTCCTTCGTTGCAGGCCTGGTGCAACAGCTGGGCGAACAGATAGTCGGGGTCGGTCCGCAGCGCGAGTCCCAGTGCGACCCGGGCGGTGGGCACATCCCCTCCCGACCAGGCGACCCAGCCGGCCAAGGTGAGCGGCGCCGCCGCGAATCGGAGGTAGGGCCCCGCGCAGCGCCGGGCCAGCGCCCGCCAGAGCCGGAGAGCCGGTGCCACGTCCGCCCCCTCCATCCACTCGGCCGCCTGATCACGGGTCTCCCGGTCCTGGAGGCCGAGGATCGCCGTGGCACATTCGTCATGGCTGAGCAGGCCGTCGTCGTGCGCGTCCTGGCTCATCGTCGTTCCCGCCGTCGGTGAGCACCGTTGGAAGCGTTCCATCAGCCGCCCGAGGAGGGCCAAGGTCTCGGCCCGCACCTGCGGCCGCCCCTCGTCGGGCACCATCCGGGGGGTGAGTTCGGCGCTGAGGCCGTCCAGGGCCCGGATCTGTTCCTCGGCGAACGGCGGCCCGAGCGGGCTCAGTCGCCTCTCCATCTCGCGCAGTGAGCCGTGCATCGGCACCCCCGCGTATGCGGCGGCGACGGCCATGGCCGACGTGCCGGAGTCCGCCAGGGGGACGCCCTCGGGCGGACAGCAACGCGGATCGGGACAGCAGTAGGAGAAATACCTGCCGCCCGAGAGGCACAGCGCCTCGTAGACGGGAATCTCGAGCTCCCCGCAGGCGCGCCGCAGCTGTTGCACAAGAGGACTCAGCCGCTCCATGACATCCCGCCCCGTGTGGCCTTCGTCGGGCTCCTGACACAGGAAGATCAAGGCGCCGTCGGGCCGGGCACCGCGCGCTCGCGAGCTGGATTCCAAGCAGTCGGCGATCTGGGGCGCGAAGGCTGCCCAGCCGCTCTCGGCGTCGGGAATGCCGATCCTGAGCCGGCCACCGAAGCGTCCCCGCTCGCCGTGGAGGGCGACGACGACGAGGGAGTCGTCCGGATAGAACCCGAGCAGGTAGGGCAGAGCCTCGGCGAGTTCGGCGGGATCCCGCAGCGAGACGCTTGCCTGCGGAGGCGGAGTCGGGTCCTGGGGGCAGGGCGGAGTCGGTTCGTTGCCGCGGGATTCGCGGTCGTGCTGTGTCATGCCCCGACGGTGACGCAAAGCGCGAATTCGAGGTCGTCGGTTATCCACAGTCGAGGCGACTCGTATTTTTGTCAGACTAATTCTGGGTTTTCCACAGGCCGGGTCTTCGGATGTCGGCGGCATCAGGTTGCATGGACGCATGAGTGACACACACCTGCGACAAGAAGCCGATGCGGTGCTCGCCGACCTCGTGGGCGACCCTCGGGGGCCGGCCCGGCTGCGTGAGGACCAGTGGCGGGCCATCGAGGCGCTGGTCGCAGAGCGGAGAAGGGCGCTGGTGGTCCAGCGCACCGGCTGGGGCAAGTCGGCGGTCTACTTCGTGGCGACCGCTCTCCTCCGCAAGCGCGGCTCGGGGCCGACGGTGATCGTCTCCCCGTTGCTGGCATTGATGCGTAACCAGGTGGAGGCCGCCGCACGGGCCGGTATCCACGCCCGCACGATCAATTCCGCCAACCCGGAGGACTGGCGGACCATCGAGGCCGAGGTCACCGCCGGGCAGGTCGATGTTCTGCTGGTCAGCCCGGAGCGCCTCAACAATCCCGATTTCCGTGATCATGTGCTGCCCAGCCTCACCGCGTCCACGGGGCTGCTTGTGGTGGACGAGGCGCACTGCATCTCCGACTGGGGTCATGACTTCCGCCCCGACTACCGCAGGCTGCGCACCATGCTCGCCGAGCTGCCACTCGGCGTCCCGGTGCTGGCGACAACCGCCACGGCCAACGCACGCGTCACGGCCGATGTCGCCGACCAGCTCGGTACCCCTGCGGACGGCACCGAGGACCAGGTCGGCTCGACCCCAGCTCTGGTGCTCCGCGGCTCCCTGGACAGGGAGAGCCTCAGCCTCAATGTCCTGCGGCTGCCTGATGCCGCGCACCGTCTCGCCTGGTTGGGAGAACACCTCAAATCCCTGCCGGGCTCGGGGATCATCTACACCCTCACCGTCGCGGCCGCCGAAGAGGTGGCGGCCTTCCTCCGCCAGTGCGGACACGAGGTGGCCTCCTACACGGGCAGGACGGAGAACGCAGACCGCGAAGCCGCCGAGGCCGACCTCCTCGCCAATCGTGTGAAGGCCCTGGTGGCGACCTCGGCCCTGGGCATGGGATTCGACAAGCCGGATCTCGGCTTCGTCGTCCACCTCGGCTCCCCCTCCTCGCCCATCGCCTACTACCAGCAGGTCGGCCGTGCGGGACGTGGAGTGGATCACGCCGAAGTACTGCTGCTGCCCGGCCAGGAGGACGAGGCGATCTGGCGGTACTTCGCCTCTTTGGCCTTCCCTCCCGAGGAGCAGGTGCGCCGCACCCTCGATGTGCTGGCGGCGGCGGGCGGCCCGATGTCACTGCCCGCCCTGGAGCCGCGGGTGGAGCTGCGCCGCTCCCGGCTGGAGATGATGCTGAAGGTTCTCGATGTGGACGGAGCGGTGCAGCGTGTCAAGGGCGGCTGGGTCGCCACGGGCCAGCCGTGGCGCTACGAGGCCGACCGCTACGAGTGGGTCGAGCGACAGCGCCAGGCCGAGCAGCGTGCCATGCGCGAGTATGCCGAGACGACCGAATGCCGGATGGAATATCTGCGGCGGGAGCTGGACGACGAGGCGGCGGCGCCCTGCGGCCGGTGCGACAACTGCGCCGGCAGACGGTTCAGCGCACAGGTCGACGAGTCCCTCGTCGTGGCGGCCCGCGGCGAGTTGCGCAGGCCCGGGGTACGCATCGAGCCGCGGAAGATGTGGCCGACCGGGATGCAGGCCGTGGGCCTGGACCTCAAGGGCCGCATCCCCGAGCAGCAGCAGGCCTCACCCGGGCGGGCCCTCGGCCGGCTGTCCGACATCGGCTGGGGCAACCGGCTCCGTCCGCTGCTGTCCGAGCAGGGCGGGGACGGACCGATCCCGGACGACGTACTGCACGGTGCGGTGACGGTTCTCTCGGACTGGGCCAAGGGACCGGACGGCTGGGCCTCGGGGGCTTCGGACACCTCCGGGCGACCGTCGGGGGTCGTGGCGGTCGAGTCCCGCACCCGTCCGCAGCTGGTGCGCTCCTTCGCGGAACGCATCGCCGACATCGGCCGCATCCCGCTGCTCGGAGTGGTGGCGTGCGCGGACGAGTTCGGAGTGATGAACGGAGCGCGCAGCAATGGTGCCCAGCGTCTGCGCGCCGTCCACGAGGCTCTGGAGCTGCCACCGGAGCTGGCGGGATCCCTCCCCGCACTGGAGGGCCCCATCCTGCTGGTGGACGACTACATCGACACGGGGTGGACCCTCGCCGTAGCCGCCCGGATGCTCCGCCAGGCCGGTGCGAAGGAGGTGTTGCCCTTGGTCCTCGCGACCCAGAACTGACCGGCCGGCCTCCGCGGCACCTCCACCGTGGGGGAGCCACCTGGCCCGCCAACTGCCTGAGGGGGTTCCGGGAGTTGCGGCTCAAGAACCCGTTCCGGCGGTGTGGCGGGAGTGGAGTCAGAGCAGGGCGCGCACGCGCTCCGGGTCCCCGCAGACGATGAGCTGCTCGGTGGCCTTCTCCAGGGCCGCGGGCAGTGCGGCCGCCGCCTCGGGGTCGGTGCCACCGTTGACGGCGAGCAGCACGATGGGCCGCTGGGTGGTGCGCGCCGCCGTGGCGGCGTGAGTGCAGAACACGTCCTCGGCTTCGGTGAGTTGGCGCCAGTAGGAGTCCTCACCGAAGGAGAGTTCGTGCTCCGCCCAGGGGTGTTGGCCACCGGTCGTCAGCAGCAGGATCTCGCCGGGCGCCCGACCTTCGTCGAGGAGCTTGTCGACGGTCTCGTCGGCGACCTCCACCGCGGTCGCGTCGGTCGCAGCGACCAGATGGATACGGGCCGTTGTGTCCGGGGAGGCAGGCTTGGCCGAGGCCGGCGGATTCCCCTGGCGGGGGCCACCGGGACGGCCGGGGGTGTTGGGGCCTTTGCTGTCGGTGCGCGGCGGTGCGGGACGCGGCGCCTGACGAGGGCCGGGAACAGGGGCTGCGGCGCGGGATGCCTGCGGGGTTCGGGATGCTCCCGCTGAAGCGCGGGTGCCCGGGACGCTCTCGTAAATCTGTGGCTCCTCGGGAGTGAGAGGCATGAGGTGTTGTCTATCAAATGATGGAAACGGACGTGTCAGCGGGTTCGGGTTACGCGGATATTCCCGCGATCGACTTCCCGTACTTGGCGACAGCGCCGTTGGACTGTGCCGGTTCATGTGCCGGTTCAGAAGAGGCCGATCTGTTCTGTGGGCTCGCTCCTGTAGCGCTTGAGATGCTTCCATCGGGTCAAGGCGTCCATATAGGCCCATGACAGCCGGTGGTGCGGGGTGGGGCCGATCTTTTCCAAGGCGGCCTTGTGCACCGGGGAGGGATACCCGGCGTTGTCCTCGAATCCGAACTCGGCGTGCTCGGGAGCGAGTTCGGCCATCAGGGCGTCACGCCGCACCTTGGCGATGACCGAGGCGGCGGCGACGGCGACGCACGACTGGTCGCCCTTGATGACGGTACGCACGCGCCACGGCGGCCCGAGGTAGTCGTGCTTGCCGTCGAGGATCACGGCGTCCGGTCGCTGGGGCAGGCCGTCGAGGGCGCGGCCTGCAGCGAGGCGGAGAGCGGCGGTCATGCCGTGTTCGTCGATCTCCTCCGGCGTGGAGTGACCGAGAGAGTAGGCGGTGACCCAACTGGTCAGTTCTTCGGCGAGCTCGCTACGGCGGGGCTCGGGGATGAGTTTGGAGTCGGTGAGACCGGCGGGGGGTCGGCGTAGGCCCGTGATGGCGGCGCAGACCGTCACGGGTCCCGCCCAGGCTCCACGGCCGACCTCATCCACTCCGGCGACGATCTTGGCACCGGTGGTGGCGCGGAGCGAACGCTCGACGCGATGGGTTGGAGACTCGTACGGCATGGCAATAACTAGCGTATCCGCTGGGGGAGCGGCGAGTTCAGGGGAGTCCGCCGAAGACGACCGATGGCGGCGAAAGAGTCGGGAGAAGAGCTCGGTGATCGCAGAAGGAGGTGAATTGGTGACGGAGAGTCCGCGGAATGGGAAGCGGGTGCACGACTTCCGGATCCTGGGAGCTCAGCCGACCGCATCGAGCAACCAGGTGGGAAATCCTTCGGTGCGTTCCCGCCATTCCTCGGGAGGAGCGGCTGCGGACCCGGCAGCCGCCACGATGCCGCCCACGATGGCGCAGGTGGTGTCCACGTCACCCCCGGCGCTCGCGGTGGTCCAGATCGCGGCACGGAAATCGCCCAGGTTGCGGGCCGCGGCCCAGAGCGTGAAGGGCACCGTGTCCTGGGTGCTGGTGCGCCGACCACAACCGAGGACGGCCGCGACCGTGCCCACGTCGGCGTAGTCGAGCAGGTCGACGGCGCGGCGCAGCCCGGCCTGTACGGCACTGCGCGGGACGAGTTCCTGGACACGGGCCAGCAGGCCCTCCGCAGTGAGCGGCCCGGCCGTTCCGCTCCCAACGGTTCCGCCCGGGCCTTCGGCCAGGTCCGAGCCGCCCGCTGAGTCGGAGCTGTCTGCTGGGTCGGAGCCGTCTGCCGGACCCCGGCTGTCGGCCGCGCCCAGACCACCGGCCGCGACGAGCGCTGTGGCCGCGGCGACCGCGCGGGTGCCGGCGACGGCCTCGGGATGCCGGTGGGTGACCTCGGCGGAGCGTTCGGCCTCGTCGGCGGCGCGCTCGGGGTTGTCGGCGAACCACGCGCCGAGCGGGGCGACCCGCATGGCGCCGCCGTTGCCCCAGGAGCCCTGACCGTCGAAGAGGCCGGCAGCCAACTCGCGCCAGTCGACGCCCTCCTGGCGGATGAGGCGGAGCATGCGGTTCACCGCGGGGCCGTAGCCGCGGTCGAAGTCGTGGTGCGCGGCGAAGGAAGCGGCCAGCGCGTCCTGGTCGATGTGGCCGTGCGCCGCGAGCACGGCCATCACGGAGGCGGCCATCTCGGTGTCGTCGGTCCACTGCCAGTGGCCGGGCGGCAGTTCCCGGCTGCGCAGACAGGGGAGGTTGGCGGGGACGAAGAACTGGGAGCCCAGGGCGTCGCCCACGGCCAGTCCGCGCAGGCTGGCCAGGGCGCGGGAGACCCGCTCATCGTGGGCGGGATCGGAGAAGGGAGCACTCATGTCCCGACGATGTTAGCGGCGGCTCCGGTCGGAGCGGTCCCCATAGGGGCGGGGAGCCTGCCAGCGTTCGAAAGGCCGGTCCAGGCGGTAGCGGCCCTCCGGCCCCAGCAGGAGGGCGCGGCTCTCCCCGTTGCGCGGGTTGGAGAGGCACTCGAACTCCTCCACTGTCCAGTGGAACCAGCGCATGCAGAACAGCCGCATGGTGAGACCGTGTGTGACCAGCAGAACGTTCGGCGGGTTGTCGGGCGCCTCGAAGCTGCGCCACAGGCTTTCGAGGAAGGCCCCGACCCGGTCGTAGACATCGGCCCCGGACTCGCCCTGGGCGAAGCGGTAGAAGAAGTGGCCGTATGCGTCGCGGTACTTCTTCTGCTGCCGCACGTCCTCACGGTCCTGCCAGTTGCCCCAGTCCTGTTCGCGCAGCCTGGGCTCCTCACGCACCCGCATCTGCTCCGGGCCGATGCCGAGCGCTGCGAGGGTTTCACGGGTGCGGCGGTAGGGCGACACATAGGCGGAGACGCGCTCCTCACCGAAGACCCCGCGGAGCCGCTTGCCTGCGTCCTCGGCCTGCCGCAAGCCGCGCTCGGTCAGTGGCAGCGCGTGATCAGGCACGCGTTCGTAGATGCTGTCGTCGGCGTTTCCCTCCGACTCTCCGTGACGGAGCAGGACGATACGACGAGGACGTGCCATGAGCTCCACCCTAGGTCAGACGGTCCAGGACGGCTCCAGGTCGATCACGTCTCCGGTGACGTGGGTGACGTCGGCCCCGGTCTGGGCACGCAGGGCCAGCCGCTCCACGCGCTCCACCCGGTACTTTCCGTATTCGGCGGTGGAGTCCCACATCGACAGGACCAGGAACTCGTCCTCGGTGTTCGCCTGGGCGAAGACTCCGCGGAGCATACCGGGGGAGCCTGCCATCGCCGGGTTCCACACCTTTTCCTGCATCAGCGTGTAGTGCTCGATCCGGTCGGGTCGCACCCGGCAGTGGGCCACCCGCAGCAGGTCCGCGTCGGTGAAGACGGGCCGGAAGCCGGTCTTCACGTCGAAGCGGTATTCGAAGAGCCGGACCTGCATCTCTTTGTAGGTACCGACCTGGGCGGCGTGCAGCCGGTCGTGCGAGCGCGCCATGAAGGAGTCGTAGAAGGCGCGGCTCTCCCAGAACCCGAAGAGGTGGACGACCCCTTCCCGGGAGCGGCTCCAGCCACCGCCCTGCCCCCGGAAACCGGGCTCGCCGAGCAGCCCTGCCCATTTCCGCTGCGCCCGTACGAACCCCGGGCGATCGACGACGGTGCAGCGCATCCACTTGACCAGCACCGCGCCATCGTACGGCCATCCCAGTGACCCCCCACCCCGCACGACGGCACCCCCGGGATTCGTACTGATGTGCCCACCGGGGCCCCGGGACCGACATGTGCCGGGGCTGCACCTGCACCGGGGCGGGAACCGACCCCGGCCGGTTCTCGCCCCGGTCGGCTGAGTGCCCCTCAGCAGGCCGGGGTCCGCCGGCCTCGGTCCCAGCTTCGGCGGGGTCCGTCGGCCTCGGTCCCAGCCTCGGCAGGGTCCGTCAGGAGGACAGCCCGTCAGCGGCACGGGCGGCCTGTTGAATGGCGCACCGGGTTCACGGCACCAGATGAGGGAGGAGCAGTCATGGGCGAGACCGAGAACACGCGACTGATGCGGCACATCTTCGCCGGGCTGGTCGAGGGGGACGGCCGGCCCTTCGTCGAGAGCCTCTCCCACGACTTCCGCTGGACGATCATCGGCACGACGAAATGGTCCGGGACCTACGAGGGGAAACAGACCGTCCTCAACGAACTCTTCCTTCCGCTGCTCGCCCAGTTTGCGGACGAGTACACGAACACACCGCACCGCCTCCTCGCCACCGGCGATTGCGTGGTCGTGGAGTGCAGCGGCCGCGCCACCACCACGGAGGGGAAGCCCTACAACAACACCTACTGCTGGGTTTGCCACATCGAGGAGGGAAAGCTGAAGGCGCTGACCGAGTACTGCGACACCGACCTGATAGCCAGAACGCTGGGGGACCCGGCCGATGTGACGCCCTCATGACCACGGCATCCGCGGCATGCACGGCATGCACGGCATGCGAGTGGGGAGTCGCTTTCCGCGACTCCCCACTCCGACCGGTCACCTACGCCTTAAGGGCGTTCATTTTCAGCTGCAACCACTGGTCGAACCGCAACCCTCGCACAGGTAGCAGCTGCCCGCCCGGCGCATCTTGGTGCCGCAGGAGAAGCACAGCGGGGCGTCGGCGTTGAGGCCGAGCTGCATCTCCATCAGCTCCGTGGAGTTGTGGGCCTCCCTCGGTGCGGGCGTCGCGGCCTCGGGCTCGGTGGCCGTGCGCTGCGCGTCCTTGGCATCCTTGGCCTCCTCCGCAGGGGCCGCCGACTGCTCGGCCTTGGGGGCCGACTGCGCCAGCGCGTCGGCGTCGAACTCCTCCTCCGTCGCCTCGTAGGAGCCCGTCTCCAGGTGGCGCTGGCGTTCGGCCGCCGAGTGGATGCCGAGGGCCGAACGGGTCTCGAAGGGGAGGAAGTCCAGCGCCAGGCGGCGGAAGATGTAGTCGACGATCGACTGCGCCATCCGCACATCGGTGTCGTCGGTCATCCCGGCCGGTTCGAAGCGCATGTTGGTGAACTTCGAGACGTAGGTCTCCAGCGGCACGCCGTACTGGAGGCCGACGGAGACGGCGATGGAGAAGGCGTCCATCATGCCCGCCAGGGTGGAGCCCTGCTTGGACATCTTGAGGAAGACCTCACCGAGGCCGTCGTCCGGGTAGGAGTTGGCCGTCATGTAGCCCTCGGCGCCGCCCACCGTGAAGGAGGTGGTGATGCCGGGGCGGCCCTTGGGCAGCCGGCGGCGGACCGGGCGGTACTCGACGATCTTCTCCGGCTCGGGTGCCTCGGCCTTCTTCTCCTCCTTGGCCTTCGCCGACAGCGGCTGACCGACCTTGCTGTTCTCGACGTAGACGGCCAGCGCCTTGGTGCCGAGCTTCCAACCCTGGAGGTAGATCTCCTCGACGTCCTCGACGGTGCTGCTCGCGGGCATGTTCACCGTCTTGGAGATGGCGCCGGACAGGAACGGCTGCGCCGCGGCCATCATCCGTACGTGGCCCATCGGGGAGATGGAGCGCTCACCCATGGCGCAGTCGAACACCTCGTAGTGCTCGGGCTTGAGGCTGGGCGCGTCCACGACGTTGCCGTGCTCGGCGATGTGCTCGACGATCGCCTCGACCTGCTCGGGCTGGTAGCCGAGGCGCTTGAGGGCCTTGGGGACCGTGTTGTTGACGATCTGCATCGAGCCGCCGCCGACGAGCTTCTTGAACTTGACCAGGGCCAGGTCCGGCTCGACTCCGGTGGTGTCGCAGTCCATCATCAGGCCGATGGTGCCGGTCGGCGCCAGCACCGAGGCCTGGGCGTTGCGGAAACCGTTCTTCTTGCCGAGCCGCTGCACGTCCTGCCAGGCCTCGGTGGCCGCGGCCCACACCGGGGTGTCGAGGTCGTCCATCCGGGTGGCCACGTCGTTGGAGTCGCTGTGCTGCTTCATGACCCGGCGGTGGGCCTCGGCGTTGCGGGCGTATCCCTCGTAGGGGCCGACAACGGCGGCGAGCTCAGCCGAACGCTTGTAGGAGGTACCGGTCATCAGGGAGGTGATCGCACCGGCGAGGGCGCGTCCGCCGTCGCTGTCGTAGGCGTGGCCGGTGGCCATCAGCAGGGCGCCGAGGTTGGCGTAGCCGATACCCAGCTGGCGGAAGGCCCGGGTGGTCTCGCCGATCTTCTCGGTCGGGAAGTCGGCGAAGCAGATGGAGATGTCCATCGCCGTGATGACCAGCTCGGTGACCTTCGCGAAGCGCTCCGCGTCGAAGGACTGGTTGCCCTTGTCGTCGTCGCGCAGGAACTTCATGAGGTTGAGCGAGGCCAGGTTGCACGAGGAGTTGTCCAGGTGCATGTACTCACTGCAGGGGTTGGAGGCGGTGATGCGGCCCGTCTCCGGCGAAGTGTGCCAGTGGTTGATGGTGTCGTCGTACTGGATACCGGGGTCGGCACAGACGTGGGCGGCCTCGGCCATCTTGCGGAAGAGCTTCTTCGCGTCCACCTCCTCGACGACCTCGCCGGTCATCCGGGCGCGCAGCGCGAACTTCGAGCCGGACTCCACGGCCTTCATGAACTCGTCGTTCACGCGGACCGAGTTGTTGGCGTTCTGGTACTGGACCGAGGCGATGTCCTCGCCGCCCAGGTCCATGTCGAAGCCCGCGTCGCGCAGGGCGCGGATCTTCTCCTCCTCCTTGACCTTGGTGTCGATGAACGCCTCGACGTCCGGGTGGTCGACGTCCAGGACGACCATCTTGGCGGCACGGCGGGTCGCGCCGCCCGACTTGATCGTGCCGGCGGAGGCGTCGGCACCGCGCATGAAGGAGACGGGACCGGAGGCGTTGCCGCCCGAGGAGAGGAGCTCCTTGGAGGAGCGGATGCGGGAGAGGTTCAAGCCGGCGCCGGAGCCGCCCTTGAAGATCATGCCCTCTTCCTTGTACCAGTCGAGGATCGACTCCATGGAGTCGTCGACGGACAGGATGAAGCAGGCGCTCACCTGCTGGGGCTGCTTGGTTCCGACGTTGAACCACACCGGGGAGTTGAAGGCGAAGATCTGGTGCAGCACGGCGTAGGCGAGCTCGTGCTCGAAGATCTCGGCGTCCTCGGGGGAGGCGAAGTACCCGTGCTTCTCTCCGGACGCCCGGTAGGTCTTCACGACGCGGTCGATCAGTTGCTTGAGGCTGTTCTCCCGCTGCGGGGTCCCCACGGCACCGCGGAAATACTTGCTCGTGACGATGTTGACCGCGTTCACCGACCAGAAGTCGGGGAATTCGACGCCACGCTGCTCGAAGTTGATCGAGCCGTCGCGCCAGTTGGTCATGACGACGTCGCGGCGCTCCCAGGTCACCTCGTCGTACGGGTGCACTCCGGGGGTCGTGTGAATGCGCTCGATGCGCAGTCCGTTGTTCGCCTTGCTGCCCTTTGCGCGGGAGCCGCGTGCCGGGCCGCTCGTCGTCTCTGTCATTCCGCCTCCCTGTGTGGGGCATAACGCCCCAACATGCCCCGGTTCTTCCCCGAGAACTGTGCCTGTCTGATGACCCCGACACGGTGCGTGCCTGGGCCAGGTCTCTGTGTGTGCCGGGGTCCCGCCCCGGCCTGGGCCCCGCCGAGCGGGACCGGCCGCCGCTAGTCGGCGGCAGCGGTCGCGGGGGCGCCGTCGGCCCCGTCGGCCGGTCCGCCCCGGGAGTTCTCGCCCCGGGCCCCACCGCCGGTGGGCGAGGGCACACCGGGCGGCGCCGACTGCGCTTCTCCCCCGGCCGCCCGGCCCTTCGCAGCCCGGCCGGTCTCCTCCGGGGCGCCGGTGTCCTCCCGCCCGGTGGCGGCCTCGTCCCCCTGCGCCTCGGGACCGGCGGCACGCGGATGCGCCTGGCGCAGTTCGGCTATGGCCGCTTCGAAGTCCTCCAGGGATTCGAACGCCTTGTAGACCGAGGCGAAGCGCAGATAGGCGACCAGGTCGAGATCCTGCAGCGGGCCGAGTATGGCGAGTCCGACATCGTGCGTGGACAACTCCGCGCTACCGGTGGCCCGGACGGCTTCCTCGACCCGCTGCCCGAGCTGGGCGAGGGCGTCCTCGGTGACCGGGCGGCCCTGGCAGGCCTTGCGGACGCCCGCGATCACCTTGTCCCTGCTGAAGGGCTCGGTGACGCCACTCCGCTTGATTACTGTGAGTGACGCGTTTTCGACGGTCGTGAAGCGACGGGAGCAGTGGGGGCACTGGCGCCGCCGCCTGATGGCCGCACCGTCGTCGGCCGTACGGCTGTCGACCACGCGACTGTCGGGGTGCCGGCAGAAGGGGCAGTGCATTGTTTTCCACCCTCCCAGGGCCCACGGGGCCCTCACCGTGCATGACAGATCACGCCGCGACACCCCCGTCACAGGGGCCCCTCGACGAGCCACCAGCATAGGCGAAGTCCGCTCGGCGTGAGCACCCGGGGACACAACTTCTGGTGGTGCGCGCTCATCAAACCACTAGATCTGGTAGCCGATGGTCAAGTCGACCGCGATCGCGTGTCGCCCCCCGGCGCGGCCCACGAGCCTACGCGAAGCGGGGCGGGGAAAGGGCGCCGGGGCACACCTGCCAGACTGTGCGGGACAGCGGCGGAGCACCGTGGACGGAGACGGCAACGGACCGACCCGGTGGCCGCGGGGCGGTGGTACCTCGAAACGGTGGCACGGCGGAACAAAAGTTCGACAACATAAGTGATTACGGACAGCGACAGGCGGCAACGGGAAACAGGACGCAGAAACACCCGCGGCGGCAACACGCGCCGCTGAGAGAAACAACCGGAAAACGGTGTACGCGGTACATGTGGTGCGTGGGACGCACATGACACACATGACCTACCCGGCGTCCACACATTCCGAAAGGACCGCCGGGTCCGACGAGGCAGGCGGCGCGACCTATACACCCATCGAGCTGTAGAAGTCAGGCAAACTCCGGATTTTCACTCGAACGTGTGTTTGGCGCAACCTTTCGAAACCAACTACCGTTGTCCAGCTAGGGAGAACTTCTCGAGAGGGGCCGACGTGACCACGACCGCAGACAGCGCCACCATCACCTCCCAGAACCGCGCAGCTCAGGCAGCAGCTCAGTCAATTGACGAAATTCAGCCCGCGAATGACGCCATGAACGCAGAGATTCAGGAAGGCCAACAAGCGAAGCGCTCGCTTCCCGGCCGACCTCCAGGCATCCGCGCCGACAGTTCGGGGCTCACCGATCGGCAGCGCCGGGTGATCGAGGTGATCCGCGACTCGGTTCAGCGGCGCGGCTACCCGCCGTCCATGCGGGAGATCGGCCAGGCCGTCGGGCTCTCCAGCACCTCCTCGGTGGCGCACCAGCTGATGGCCCTCGAACGGAAGGGCTTCCTCCGTCGCGACCCGCACCGTCCGCGTGCCTACGAAGTACGCGGCTCGGACGCTCCCAGCAGCGCCCAGGCCGCCGCCGACACCACGGGCAAGCCCTCGGCCTCCTATGTACCGCTGGTCGGCCGTATCGCCGCGGGCGGGCCCATCCTCGCCGAGGAGTCGGTCGAGGACGTCTTCCCGCTGCCGCGCCAACTGGTGGGTGACGGCGAGCTGTTCGTCCTCAAGGTCATCGGTGACTCGATGGTCGAGGCAGCGATCTGCGACGGCGACTGGGTCACCGTACGGCGCCAGCCCGTCGCGGAGAACGGCGACATCGTGGCGGCGATGCTGGACGGCGAGGCCACCGTGAAGCGGTTCAAGCGCGAGGACGGGCACGTATGGCTGCTGCCGCACAACTCCTCGTACCAGCCTATTCCCGGCGACGACGCGACGATCCTCGGCAAGGTCGTCGCCGTGCTGCGCAGGGTCTGACCCCCTCGCCTCCTCTCCACGGCGTACGACAGACCGTACGGGCCGCTGGTTCCCTCCACACTGGAACCGGCGGCCCGCCGTCGTAGCAGACCCTCTCCCGCCGGCCCGCGCACACGCACCACCGGCGCGCTTACGACTGCTTGGCCGCCGCGTCGATGGCAGCCAGTGAACGGCGGACCTGGTTGCGATCCGTCGTGTACCAGAAGTCCGGCATCGAGGCCCGCAGGAAGCCGCCGTACCGCGCCCGCTCCAGCCGGGGATCGAGGACCGCGACCACGCCCCGGTCCCCCGTCGCCCGTACGAGCCTGCCTGCGCCCTGCGCCATCAGCAGCGCCGCGTGCGTGGCCGCCACCGCCATGAAGCCGTTGCCGCCGGCCTCCTCGACGGCCTTCTGCCGCGCGCTCATCAGCGGATCGTCGGGACGCGGGAACGGCACCCGGTCCATCACCACGAGCTGGCAGTTGGGGCCCGGCACATCCACGCCCTGCCACAGCGACAGCGTGCCGAACAGGCAGGTCTCCGCGTCGTCCGCGAACCGCCTGATGAGCTCTCCCAGCGTCTCCTCGCCCTGGAGCAGGATGGGCAGCCCCAGACGACCGCGAAGCTCCTCCGCGGCGGCCCGCGCGCCCCGCATGGAGGAGAAGAGCCCCAACGTCCGGCCGCCGGCGGCCTCCACCAACTCCGCGAGCTCGTCCAGCATGTCGTTGCGCTGGGAATCCCGGCCGGGGGGTGTCAGATGCTTGGCGACGTACAGGATGCCCTGCTTGCGGTACTCGAACGGGGAGCCGACGTCCAGCCCCTTCCAGGGCGGCGTCTCGGCCTCGTCCTCGCCGTCGGTGTCGCTCCCGATTCCCTCCGGGGCGAGGCCGAGTGAGGCGCCCACCCCGTTGAAGTCCCCGCCCAGTTTGAGGGTGGCGGAGGTGAGGATGACGGAGCGGTCGGTGAACAGCTTCTCGCGCAGCAGACCGGAGACCGAGAGCGGCGCCACCCGCAGCGAGGCTCCGTAGCGCTCGTGCCGTTCGTACCACAGGACGTCGAACTCGGAGTGCTGGAGAATACGCTCGGCCACGTCGTGCACGTTCTCGATCGAGGCCTTGGCCTGCTTGCGGACCGCGTCCTCGTCGGGCACGGACTTGTCACGGGTGTTGCCCAGCGCGCTCAGGCAGGTCCGGCCGGCGTCCCGCAGCGCCATCAGGGCGTATTCCAGATCCTCCGGAACGCTCTCCAGCCGGCCCGGCAGCGCGAGCTCCATCAGCCGTTCGAAGGTCTCGGACGCGGTCTGGAGTTGGTCGGCCGCCTTCTCATCCACCAGCTTGGCGGCGCGGCGCACCGCCCGGTTCACACTGCCGGGCGTGAGCTCACCCGTCGCGACGCCGGTGACGCGGGAGACCAGCTCGTGCGCCTCGTCGACGATGAGCACCTCGTGGCCGGGGAGCACCGGGGCCCCCTCGATGGCGTCGATGGCCAGCAGCGCGTGGTTGGTGACGATCACGTCGGCGAGTTTGGCGCGCTCCCTGGCGCTCTCGGCGAAGCACTCGGCGCCGTATGCGCACTTGCTGGCGCCCAGGCACTCCCGGGAGGAGACGGAGACCTGGGCCCAGGCGCGGTCGGAGACTCCCGGCTTGAGGTCGTCGCGGTCGCCCGTCTCCGTCTCGTCCGACCAGTCGCGCAGCCGCAGCAGGTCCTTCCCGAGCTTGGAGGTGGGCGCCGCGCTCTCGAAGGGGTCGAAGAGCCCGTCCTCCTCTTCCTGCGGCACCCCCTCGTGGAGCCGGTGCAGGCACAGATAGTTCGACCTGCCCTTGAGCATGGCGAACTCCGGACGACGGCGCAGCAACGGATGCAGCGCCTCGACGGTGCGCGGCAGATCCCGCTCGACCAGCTGACGCTGGAGCGCGAGCGTGGCGGTGGCGACCACGACCCGCTCCCCGTGGGCGAGTGCGGGAACCAGATAGCCGAGCGACTTTCCGGTGCCGGTGCCCGCCTGCACGAGGAGGTGGCGGCCGGCCTCGACAGCCTCGGCAACGGCCTCGGCCATGGCGGCCTGACCTGGGCGTTCCGTGCCTGCGACGGCAGCGACGGCGGCCTGGAGAAGTTCGGTGACGGCGGGCTTGCTCATAGACCCGACACCTTACGCGGCGCCACTGACACTCCGCTCCGTTGCTTCCCCCTGCGACCGGTTCCTTCCGGCCATGACCGGATCAGCCCGTCCACATGCCCACCGTGCACACCTGAGCACGCACGGTGTGTCCTGGTGTCCTTCGGTCACGATGCGGCTCTCCACGCGGTGCGCACCGCCCCACTGCGTGTCCCCCTCCCCGTGCGGGTGCCGCCCTCAGTACAGCGGATTGCGCACCGTCCCGTGCACGGCGGCGTGCGGGCGCTCGGATCTGTCGCGGTAGCCGTCGGCGTGCAGCCGGTTGCGATTGAGGCACAGTCGTTCGATGCGCGGGGTCAGCAGGTCGAAGGTCTCGAAACGCGACTTCAGCCCGGGGAAACGTTCGTGGTAGCGGTCGATCTCGGCCCGTGCGAGTGACCAGAAGTCGTCCTCCGGGACACCGAGTTGCGCCTCGCACAGCGGAGCGAGATAGCGGAAGACGCCCACGAAGAGCGCGGAGTGGATGAACTGGGTGAGGAAGGTGGGCGGCTCGGTCAGCAGGACGTCCCGCACGTCCTGCGGCATGGAGTCGAGCTCGGGCACCGGCTCGGCGCTGACGTTGACGTCGTCCACGAAGTCCTTGATGGCCAGCCGGACCGGTACGTCGTGCTCGTCGAAGACCACGATGGCGTTCTCCCCGTGCGGCGAGAAGACAGTGCCGTAGCGGTAGAGGAAGTGCAGCAGTGGCGGCAGCAGCGAGGCGAACAGGTGCCGGAGCCACACCTGTGGCTCCAGTCCCGAACGGGCCACCAGCTCGGCGGTGAAGGAGTTGCCGCGCACATCGGTGTGGATCAGGGAGGCGAGGGTGCGGGCCCGCTCGTCCGGGCCGAGCAGCGGGACGAGGGGTTCACGCCAGATGCAGCCGAGCAGTTCGCGGTACTGGTACGGCGCGCCGTCCAGCGGTTCGTACACCGGGTGCGGGACAGCCATGGAGGCGACCTCGCCCAGCAGGATCACCCGGCACTCCTCGGACAGGAACGGGTCCTGATCGCGCAGCCGCTGCACCCAGCCGGTGACCGACGGCGCAGCGACCGTGCGCTCCGTCGGAAGGCCGCGCCACACCAAGGTGTTGAGAATGGCGAGCGGCAGCTTGACGGTGTGCCGGTCGGGCCTGCTGACGTTGAGGAACGTACGGATGGACTGCTGCGGCAGCCGCAGATCGCCGTCGCTGGGCAGCGGGAGGATCTCCTGCGCGGCCAGTTGCGCGGCGAACAGCGGCACGACGGTCTCGTCCCACTGCCAGGGGTGCACCGGCATACAGAGGTAGTCGTGGGGTGCCAGCCCGCGCGAGCGCAATCGCTGACGGAAGGCGGCGACCGCCTCGTCGCTCAGCTCGCGCGCGTACAGCCGCTCCGGGTCGGCCAGCCGGGGCACGCCGTTGTACTGCGCCAGGCGCCGGTGGACGGCCAGCCAAGGCAGTGGGCGTGCCGTGCGGACCTCCGGCGCCCAGCCTGCGGCGTCGCTGCCGGAGAAGCCGAGCCGTCCCTTGTTGGCGACCAGCCAGGGGTGTCCGGCCATGTGCCCCTCCAGCTCGGCGTAGCCCAGCGTGGCGAGGTCGGCGACGGGCAGGTCGGAGGCCAGCAGCTGGGTGTCGGCGGTGAGGGTGGCGGTCAGTTCGCGGAGATAGTGGCCGGCCGTCTCACCGCTCAGCCCCAGCAGCGTCCGGGCGCGGGAGACGAAGCCCAGCGGGTCCACTCCGGGCTCCAGCGACGAGTCGTCGACGCTCCAGTGGCCGTAGGCGCCACGGCGCGCCCGGAAGCGGAGGGTGAGTTCGTCGTCCACGGGGAGGGCGTAGCACCCGGGTGCGGCGCCGGGGGCGGGCTGCGGCTGAAGGATCTCCTCGTAGGAGAACTCGGCGATCATCTTGGCGAGCAGCCGCCGGGACGCGCGGCTCCAGTGATCGGGCCCCGATTCGAGGCCTGCGGGGACGGCTAGCGGCGCTACGTCATGGGAGGGGGAAGAGGAAGAGGATCGGGACACGGGAGTTGCTCCTTGTGGGAGGCGTGGATTCAGGTGACAGTGGCCGCGGAGCACGGGCCGCGGCCACCGGGTCAGAGCGCGTGGCGCAGCTCGCGGTCCCGCACCATCAGGGCCGCGCGCTTGCCGGGGAGCTGGATCTCGGCGCTGAACCGGAATCCCGCACCGAGGAAGGCGGCAACGGAGGGGACGTTGCGCACATCCGGTTCGGCCAGTACCCGCGTGCACCGGGGACGCCGGTCCAGGACGAGGTCGGCGACCGTGCGCAGCAGCAGCGTGCCGAGCCCTCCTCCGCGGTACGCCGCCGAGCCGATGAGCACATGCAGTCCGGTGTCGTGCGGCAGGACGCTGCAGTGCTGGGCAAGGGGGTCGAGGTCGGCGCGGTACAGCTCCCAGTAGCTCATGGGGGTGCCGTCCAGCACGCCGAGGCAGGGGACGCTGCGTCCGTCGCCCTCCAGCTGGGGGCGCAGATGGGACTCCGTGACGCGCTCAGGACCGGCCAGCTCCCAGAAGGCCGCCACCGCGGGGTCGTTCATCCACCCGGAGACCAGCGGCAGGTCGGCGGGGAGACGCACGGGCAGGAGTTGGAACCGGCCCGCCTGGGTCGCGACGGCGGGCCACATGGGGGGATGGTCGAGCGGGCTGGTGTGCGGCTCCTCGGCGCGGGAGGCGTGGGGGGTGTGAGGAGGCCGGGGGCTCTGTGCGGTCCGGGGAGCCTCTGGGGTGGGGGACGCAGAGGGGGCCTGGGGCGGGGCCTCGGGTCCGGTGGGAAGCCCGAGCCGCTCCTGGAGCCGCCCCAGGTCGAGGGTGTCCTCGTTGGTGCGGCGCAGCGCTGTCTCGGCGGTGCCGAACGGAGCTGTGAGGGGGTCGTCGTTGCTGGTGCCGGAGCCGGGCGCCGCCGGGTCCGCGCCGGGGGAACCTGCCGGCGGCGCGGAGCCCGGCTGGGGGTGCGGCATGACGACGTCTCCTCTCGTGCGAGGGGCCGAGGGCCAGATGGTCAGAGGGTGAGGGGATTGACGAGGGTGACGTAGACGGACTGGGTGTCGACCGGGCCGACGAGCTCGTCCATGCCGTGCAGCCGGGTGAGCAGGTTCGCCTTGCAGCGCAGCGTCGGGGACTCCAGCAACAGCGCGGGCAGCGGCGATGCCGGCTCCTCGCGTGCGGCGCCCTGCAGGAAGCGGCGGAACGCCGCCAGCAGCAGCCGCTCGTCGGCGAGCTGCTGGGAGCCGAAGGCGCCGATGAGGCCGAGGACGTTGTTGATGCCCAGGTAGTAGGCGAAGCGCTCATCGGTGACGTCGTCGGCGACGAAGGTGTCGCTCTCGACTCCGAGCCGCGCTCCCGGCAGCCGTCGGCTCAGCACGTCCCGGTGAGAGGTGCGGAAGTAGTAACCCTGGTTGTCCCGATAGCGCCCGCCTCGCGGCCAGCCCTGTGCGTCCAGCAGAACCAGAGTGTTCTGCTGGTGCGCCTCCAGGGCGATGCCTCCGTGTGCGTCCAGCCAGAGCACCGGTCGTACGACGGCGTCCAGATAGCGGAGGAACCACTCGGCGGCCACCGCCCCGACGGGCCGTCGGGTGTCCTGGGCGAGCGCGTGGACCACCCGGCCGAGCCGCGAGCGCAGCACACCGGTACCGGCACGGGCACCGGCAACAGCGCCGCCATCGGCGTCAGCACCGGCACCGGGCGGGCCGTTCGGCCCGGCATCCGGCGGGGTGGGGACGGGCGCGGTCAGGCCGGCGAGACAGACGGCGTCATCACCGGCGCCGAAGGGGTTGTGCCGGATGACGGTGTCGAAGCCGGGCAGCCGTCCCTCTCCGGGGACGTCGACGCCGAGCCAGGCGGGGTCGCGCACAATGTCGAAACCCGGGTGGGCCGCCCGCCAGGCACGGCCCAGGTCGCCACGGAGCAGCCGGTGCACCTCCACACCGCGCAGCAGTTCCTTGCGAAGGTTCTCGCGGCGGGAGTTGGTGATGCGCAGCCCGACGGAGAGCTTGAGCATCGCGACGCTGTCGGGCCGGAAGACGGTACGCACCGAAGAGGTGGGGCTCCAAGGCTCACCGGCCTGCCCCAGGTCGTGCAGCAGCCCCGCGTCCAGCAGCGCACGGACAGCGGGGCTGTGCCGTGTCTCCCTGGCCTGCCAGGGGTGCAGGGGAAGGGGCACGTACTCCTCGGGCAGGCGCCCGGTCAGCGCCTGCCCGCACATGCGCAGCGCGAGTTGGGTGGCGGAGACGGGCTTCCCGCGGTCCGTCCACGCGGAGTCCCCCGCCAGCACCGAGCGGTGGACGGCCATCCAGTGCAGCGGGAAGCCGCCGCGCAGCTCCGGAGAGTAGGCCCCCTCCTCCGCGTCCGAGAGTCCTTCGCGGCTCTTGGGGGTGGGGTGCAGAGGGTGGCCGAAGATCAGCGCCTGCTCGCCGTCGAGGAACGGCCCGGTGCCGGGCGGCGGTTCGGGGTGGTCGCGACGGTCCGCGAGGAACCGCGCGGTGCGCTGCACGGAGTCGGCGACGCGGCCGACCAGCGCGGTGTGCTCGGCGGCCACGGCTCCCTCGCGCGCCTCGGCCCGACAGGTGGCGGCCTGCTTCGCAGCCTGCTCCGCGTCGCCGTCGGCTGCCGCGCTGGCGTCGACCGGGTTGTCGTGTACCGGGTTGTCGTGTACCGGGTTGTCGTGTACCGGGTTGTCGTGTACCGGGTTGTCGTGAACCGGCGTGCTGTCGTCGGCGCCCCGGGCGGAATCCGCGGCCTCGCGTCCTGCCCCACCCCCGGCCTCACGTCCGGCGTGTGCGGCCTCACGTCCGATCAGTACGGCGACCGCGACCGCCTGCAGCGGTGCGGCGTTCCTGGGCGCACCCTCCAGGTGCGGCGGATCGAAGCGGTGGCACCCGACGGGCGACCAGTGCCGTACCGGCACCAGCAGCGCCGTACCGCTGGCGGGCAGCGGGATACGCAGTACGCCGTTCCGGGGGCGGGCCGGAGCCGTCTCGCGCACCCAGCAGCGCAGCAGGTTCTCCAGTGCGGCCGCGTCCGCCGCCGCTCGGGGGTCGGGGTGTTCCAGCGGGTCGCGGTGGAACGCGGGTTCCCGGGGCGACGTCGGTCCGTGGAGTGCCGTCGGCTCGTGGGATTCCGTCGGTCCGTGTGGCTCCGGGATCCGGTGGTGTTCCGGCGGTTGGTGGTCTTCCACTGCTTCGCAGGGTTCCGAGCCGGGTCCCGACCGATCGTGGGAGGCGGACCGTTCACCGGGTTCGTGCGGTCCACCGGGTTCGGTCCGCTCGCCGGATTCCGGCGGTTCGCTGCCTTCCGGCAGCTCCGGGTGTTCCGACGCCTCGCGGTACTGCGGATGTGCCCGGGGCTCCGGAGCTTCGCGTTGCTGCCCGGCCAGGCGCCGCTCCTGTTGCGGAACCGTCGGCTCGATCAGGTCGGCGAGCCTCCGACGGACCGGTTCCTTCGGCTCGTCGGCTCCGGAGCGCGCGTTCACTGGTGTCTCCTTAGCTGGTGTCGACCGGGCGCGCTGGGCAGCGAGCCACTGTCCCCCAGATGCATCAACGAAGTGAACGGCACGGGATCACGGGCTGGTTGGAGTTCACTCCCTGGTTGCCGCGAAATGTGGGTCACTCCGGGGGCGCGTCGGGGCAGCGTGTGCGCCGGGGGAACCGCTGACCCTGCTGCGTCCGTCCCGAACACCACCGGGCATAGTGGGGGCCGCCCCACTCGGCGGGGTGCATGACAAGTCAACAGGCGCAAGATCCACTTCAGGGGGAGTTCAGCGATGCCATCGATAGCCAGGTCCGCGCGGCGCCGTCCGGCGCTCGCCGCGGCAGCGGTCGCCGCCGTGCTGGCGGTCACCGCTACAGCCTGCGGCCCGGAGGACGACAAGGCGGACGCCAAGCCCAGCCAGGCCGCCTCCGAGGACAAGCCGAGCCGGGATCTCAAAAAGGACCTGGGGCTCCCTGACGACCTCCCGAAGGACCTGCCGACCTCGCTGGACGACCTGGACGCGTGGAAGAACGGCGCCTGGAAGGACTGGGACCGGGACAAGTGGATGAAGGAGGCCAAGGACTTCTTCAACCCGATCATCGACGACCTGTGGAACCCCGACCGCATGAAGGACGCGGACGGGAACGACCGCAAGGTCGACGACTCCGACATCGACGACAGCCCCAGCGGCGGCAGCGACGGCACCGGCGAGGACGAGGGGGTCACCGACCCGACCCCGGAGCCGGTCAAGGCGGCCGGGGTCAGGACGCCCTACACCCAGGACGACCTGCCGGTCGGCAAGGTCTTCATGGACACCCCGAAGGGCGCGATGGTCTGCTCCGGCACGGTCGTCAAGGACCCGCGCCACCCGGGCAAGTCCAACCTGGTCGCCACCGCCGGCCACTGCGTCCACGGCGGAGCGGGCAAGGGCTGGTACCGCAACGTGGTCTTCGTGCCGGACTACAACCCCAAGGGGCTCTCGAACCAGCGGCTGGCGAGCGCCTCGAAGAGCGACGTGGCGCCCGACGGCATCTGGTGGGCCAAGCGCGCCCGTACGACCAAGCACTGGATCGCCAACGGCGCGGAGCGCGGCGGCAAGGGCGCGCAGCAGGACTTCGCGGTGCTCCAGGTGCAGCCGGAGGACAAGACCAGCAGCGCCTCGCTGGAGGAGAAGACCGGCGGCGCCGTCAAGCCCACCTTCACCACACCGCGGGTCAAGTCGATCAAGAGCCTCCGCGCGGTGGGCTACCCGGCCGCACCGCCCTTCGACGGCGCCAGGATGTACTCCTGCACCGACAAGCCCGGCCGGCTCACGATCGACCCGGAGCAGCCCGCCATGTACCGCATCGGCTGCACCATGACGGCGGGGTCCTCCGGCGGTCCCTGGCTCGACGCCTCGGGCACCCGGCTGCTCTCGGTGACCTCCATCGGCCCGGTCACGGCCGACTGGCTGGCCGGTGCTCGCCTGGGCAAGGAGGCCAAGACCGTCTTCGACACGGTCAGCAAGGAGAGCTGAGTGGCCGTGCGGCCTCGGCACCGTGCGCACGACGCACGTTTCTCGTACGAATCCTCAGGGGGAGCTCGAACCATGTCTCGCATACGCAGCGCCGGACGCGGACGTCCGGTCCTGGTCACCGCGGCGCTCGCGGCGACCCTCGCCCTCACCGCCACCGCCTGTACGGGCGACGACGACTCCGACAAGAAGGCGGACGCCAAGCCCGCCGCATCCGAATCCGCGAAGGACTCCGGCGGCGGGAAGGACAGCATCGGCCTCCCGGACAAGCTGCCGAAGGACCTTCCCACCTCGCTGCAGGACCTCGACAAGTGGAAGAACGGCGCCTGGAAGAACTGGGACAAGGACCAGTGGGTGCGTGAGGCCAAGGACTTCGTCAACCCCTACATCAAGGGCCACTGGGACCTGGGGCGGATGAAGAAGGCCGAGGACAACGAGAAGAAGGTCCCGAAGAACATCGAGAGCACCTCAGGTGCGGCCAACACCGCCGAGCCGCGGCCCGTCAAGGCCCAGGCCGTCAAGACGCCGTACACGCGCAACGCCGCTCCCGCCGGCAAGGTCTTCATGGAAACCCCTGAAGGCCCGATGGTCTGCTCCGGCACGGTCGTCAAGGACCCCCGCCACCCGGGCAAGTCCAACCTGGTCGCCACCGCCGGCCACTGCGTCCACTCCGGCAAGAGCGGCGGCTGGCTGCGCAACATCACCTTCATCCCGGCCTTCAACGACAAGGGCCGCGCCATGCCGGCGGTCAACAGCGCTCCGCCGCAGGAGGTCGCGCCGTACGGCGAGTGGTGGGTGAAGTGGGCCCAGACCAGCAACTACTGGATCCAGAAGGGCGCCAAGTCCGGGGGCGGCGGCTCCCAGCAGGACTTCGCCGTACTGCGCGTCGAGCCGGTGAACAAGTCCGGCAAGTCGCTGGAGGAGACCGTCGGCAACGCCATCAAGATCGACTTCGACGCGCCCTCGTCGTCACGCATCCGCGGCGTCAGCAACTACGGCTACCCCGCGGCACCGCCCTTCGACGGCGCCAAGATGTACTCCTGCACCGACCGTCCCGGCGCGCTGACGATCGACCCTTCGCAGCCGGCGCTGTACCGCATCGGCTGCACCATGACGGGCGGTTCCTCGGGCGGCGCCTGGCTGGTCAAGGGGAAGGGCGGCAAGCCGGAGCTGATCTCGGTCAACTCGATCGGCCCGCACCCGGCCACCTGGCTCGCGGGGCCGCGACTGGGCCCGACGGCCAAGGCGGTCTTCGACGCCGCCAGCCGGAAGGGCTGACGAGCGCAGACGCCGGAAGTCGGCAGCCGACAGCCGGCATCGACCAGCCGAACCGGCCGCACCGGTCGGACCCGCCGAACCGGACAGCCGGTGGGCGGTGGCGAACAGCCGGTGGACGTGCAAGGGCCCGCCCCCTCCCGACGCGGGAGGGGGCGGGCCCTTGTCCGTGTGCTGGGCGCCTCGGTGTTGCTGTACGCCCTTCTCGCTGTGCGGCTGTGCGGTCCCCGGCTACGGCCGGGCGACCAGCGGCTGGAAGGCGCGCAGCTCTGCCGCAAGCTCCTCGTGCACCCTGGCCTTGAGCAGTGTGCCCTGTTCGATGTGCTCCTCGGAGAGCACCTCGCCCTGGCTGTGCACCCGGGAGACCAGCTTGCCCTGGGTGTAGGGCAGCAGCACCTCCAGCTCGACGGAGGGGTGCGGCAGCTCGTTGTCGATCAGCTCGCGCAGCTGGTCGACGCCCTGCCCGGTGCGGGCGGAGACGACCAGTGCGTGCTTCTCGTTGCGCAGCAACCGCTGCAGGACGAGCGGATCGGCAGCGTCCGCCTTGTTGACCACCACGATCTCGGGCACGTCCGCCGCGCCGACCTCGCGGATGACCTCGCGTACGGCGGCGAGCTGCTCCTCCGGCGCCGGGTGTGCGCCGTCGACCACATGCAGGATCAGATCGGCGTCGCCGACCTCCTCCATGGTCGAGCGGAAGGCCTCCACCAGGTGGTGCGGGAGGTGCCGGACGAAGCCGACCGTGTCGGCCAGCGTGTAGGCCCTGCCGCTGGGAGTCTCCGCCTTGCGCACGGTCGGGTCCAGGGTGGCGAACAGCGCGTTCTCCACCAGCACGCCCGCACCTGTGAGCCGATTGAGCAGCGAGGACTTGCCCGCGTTGGTGTACCCGGCGATGGCGACGGACGGCACCTTGTTGCGTCGGCGATCCCGTCGCTGGACCTCGCGGCCGGTCTTCATCTCCGCGATCTCCCGGCGCATCTTCGCCATCTTCTCGCGGATCCGTCGACGGTCCGTCTCGATCTTGGTCTCACCGGGGCCACGGGTGGCCATACCGCCACCTGCCGAGCCGGAGCCACCGCCACCCATCTGCCGGGAGAGCGACTGACCCCAGCCACGCAGCCGGGGAAGCATGTAGTTCATCTGCGCCAGCGCCACCTGCGCCTTGCCTTCGCGCGACTTTGCGTGCTGGGCGAAGATGTCGAGGATCAGGGCCGTGCGGTCGACGACCTTGACCTTGACGACGTCCTCGAGGTGAATGAGCTGGCCGGGGGTCAGCTCACCGTCGCACACCACGGTGTCGGCGCCGGTCTCCAGGACGATGTCCCGCAGCTCGGCGGCCTTGCCGGAGCCGATGTAGGTGGCCGCGTCCGGCTTGTCCCTGCGCTGAATGACGCCGTCGAGCACCAGGGCTCCGGCCGTTTCGGCGAGGGCCGCCAGCTCCGCGAGGGAGTTCTCGGCGTCGTCCGCCGTACCGGAGGTCCAGACGCCGACCAGCACGACACGCTCCAGGCGCAGCTGCCGGTACTCAACCTCTGTGACGTCCTCCAGCTCGGTGGAGAGACCGGCCACTCGCCGCAGCGCCGCTCGCTCGGAGCGGTCGAGCTGATCACCGTCACGGTTCTCGTCGAACGTGTGACTAAGAGCGACGTCCTCTTCCATCAGGGCGTCGGCTCGGCGGTTCGTCGTGGCGATGCGCTGGCCGTTCTGTGGAAGGGAAGAGGAGTGGGTCAAGTGGATCCTTAAGGTCGAGGGACGATTCTGTACCGCACAACGCCCGGACGCCGGGGAAGATTCCCCCGGCGGGGTGCGGTCCCGAATCGGTCCGCTCCCGCGCCACCGCGCCGCGCGGCCACAAGGATGGTCGCACGGCGCAGCGACGTCGTCATCCGTATTTGCGCCCCCGGCCCGCGTCGCCCGGGAACAGGGCCCCGTGGGGCCTACGGGTGGTTGTGGTGCCTCTCGAGGGCTCTGGCGGAGCCCGCGGAGTCGGTGCCCGGCTTCGCGGTCGGGCTCTTGGCCGGCTTCTTCTGGGTCCAGTCCGGGTGCCCCGGCATGGGCGGGGTGGTCTTCCCGTAGAGCCACTTCTTCAGGAAGGCGCTCTGGTCCTTGCCGGAGATCTCGCTCGCCAGTTTGATGAAGTCGGCGGTGGTGGCCGTGGAGTCACGGTGCCGGCGCGGCCAGGCGCGCTCCAGCCGGGCGAACGCCTCCTTGCCGATCCGCTCCCGCAGCGCGTAGAGCACGACGGCGGAGCCGTTGTAGACGATGGGGCTGAACAGCTGGATCTTCCCGCTCTTCCGCGCCGGGAAGAGCGCGGCCGGCGGGCCGTAGCGCTTGCGCCAGGCGTCGGACTGCTCGTAGGAGGCGCGCGCCCGCTCGTCCACCGAGAAGCCGCCCCGCTCCGCGGCGTACGCCCACTCGTACCAGGTCGCATGGCCCTCGTTCAGCCACAGATCGGTCCAGCGGTGCGGCGAGACGCTGTTGCCGTACCACTGGTGCGCCAGCTCGTGCATCATCAGTGACTCCCGGTACCAGTCCGGGTACTTACGGGAAGAGAGCAGCTTGTGCTCGAAGAGCGAGAGGGTCTGCGTCTCCAGCTCGAAGCCGGTCTCCACCTCGGCGGCCAGCAGACCGTAGTTCTCGAACGGGTACTTCCCCGCCCTGCGCTCCATCCAGGCGATCTGCCGTGACGTCTCGTTCAGCACGGGCTCCAGTGCTTTTCGCTGTCCTGTAGGGACGACGTGGCGCAGCGGCAGGCCGTGCGGGCCTTTCGAGCGTACGACAGTGGAACGGCCGATCGACACCTGCGCCAGCTCGGTGGCCATGGGATGCACCATCCGGTACGTCCAGACGGTGTCCTGTCCCACGCGGGACCGGCCGGTGGGCAGCCCGCCCGTCACGACGGTCAGCCCGCGCGGAGCCCGTACCCGGAAGGTGAACATGGCCTTGTCCGCCGGGTGGTCGTTGGAGGGGAAGACCCGGTGCGCGGCGTCGGCCTGGTTGGCCATGGCCAGGCCGTCCTTGGTACGCACCCAGCCGCCGTTCTTGATGGTGGGGTCACTGGTGTGGCGGATCTCGACCCGCATCCGGGCACCGCGCCGCAGCGGCGTCCGCGGGGTGACCACCAGGTCCTCGCCCGCCCTGGCGTGCTGCGCGGGCTGCCCGTCGACCTGCACCGAGCTGACCTCGCCGCCCGCGAAGTCCAGGTTGAACCGCTCCATGGGCCCGGCGGTGACCTGCGCCTCGATGACGGTACGGGAGTTGAGCGGCTTGCTGTTGTCACCGTCGTAGTCGAAGGACAGGTCGTAGGTACGGACGTCGTATCCGGGGTTGCCCAGCTGAGGGAAGAGGTGGTCGCCGATCCCGGCCGCCGTCGGCGCGGGGAGTGCGGCGCCGACCAGTGCGAGCGCTGTGACGGTGACCGTACCGGCGAGGGCACCGCGCCGTCCGGCGGGTGAGCGTGTGAGGGCTGTGAGGGCCATGGGTCATCGCTACCAGCGGCCGGTGCCGCTGCCGACTCCACCGGGGCGCGTCCACCCGAAAGGGGACGTCGGGCGCCTCCGCCCGTACGGTCCCGGTCCCCGGCCCGGCGGTCGGACAGTCCGTCAGTTCGCGGCGGTCTGGCGGACGGAGCGGGTGACGTCGTAGACGCCCGGCACCCGGCGCATGGCGCGCACCAGCGCGGGCAGCCCCGCCGCGTCGGGGAGTTGGAGCGTGTAGGTGTGCCGCACACGCTGCTCGCACGGGGGCTCGACGTCGGCCGAGACGACGGCGGCGCCCTGGGCGGCGATGGCCTCGGTGAGATCGGCGAGCAGGTGCGGCCGTCCGAACGCCTCGGCCCGCAGGGTGACCCTGCACCCGGCGTCGCCCTGCTCCCAGCGCACCGGCAGGGTGAGGCGCCCGGCGGAGGCCATCCGGGCCACCGACTGACAGCTGTCGCGGTGCACGGTGACGGCGCCGCCCCGTACCGGGAACCCGGTGACCGCGTCCGTCGGTACGGGCGTGCAGCAGCGGGCGAGCCGCACGGGCGTCCCGGGGTGGCCGGGGACGACGGGAATGTTCTCCCCGTACTCCGCGTACTGCTCCGGGTGCTCCTCGACCTCCTGCGGTACGTACCGCTCCCCCAGCCTCCGGTGCGGCTCGTCCCGGAGTTCCTGGTGGCGCCGGCGCTCCTGGTGGAGTTCCTCCCGCGCCGCTTCGGAAAGGACCTCGCGGGCCGCCTGCCGAGTGCCTTCCTGGCCGGCAGCCGGCTCGCTCACGGCCTGGTCGCCCTCGCGTCGGCCGTGCGCGGCGAGCCACTCCCGGATGGCGAGCCGCGCGGACGGTGTCCTGACATGGTCGAGCCACTCGGGGGATGGGCCCGAGGGGCTGCCGTGGCTGGACTCCAGGAAGAGCTGGAGCGCGTCCCCGTCCCGCAGCGCCGTGGTGAGTGCCGCCAGCCGGCCGTTGACGCGGGCCCCGATGCACCGGTGAGCGGCCTCCCCCAACCGGGCGTACGCGGCGTCCACACAGGTCGCGCCCGCGGGCAGCGGCAGTGCGCCACCGGCGGTCCCCTCCGCCCCGGGGACGGCGCAGTAGACGGTGATTTCCAGGTCCTGCGCCAGTTCGTCGCGCAGCTCCTGCCAGAAGGTGTTCGGGTCGGGTGCGTGGCTCTGCCACTCCAGCAGTCGCGAGAGCCATCCGGGTCGGGTCGGGTCGGTGCGCTCCCCGGTCGCGTCGGCGGTCGCGTCGGCTGGGCCCTGCGCGGCCCCTTCGGCGGCGTCGGGAGCCGTTTCCCCCGCCACATGCGGGTCGCCGAGGGCGATGACGCCGGTCTCGGCCACCTGGTGCATCCGGCGGGTGCGCACAAGCACCTCGGCGACCCTGCCCTCCTCGTCGGCGATGGCGGTGTGCAGCGACTGGTACAGGTTGAACTTGGGCGCGGCGATGAAGTCCTTGAACTCGGAGACGAGGGGGGCGAAGCAGGTGTGCAGTTCCCCCAGCACGGCGTAGCAGTCCGCGTCCTCGTCCACGAGGACCAGCAGCCGGGCGTAGTCGCAGTCGCCCAGCTGGCCGCGTTTGAGCCGCAACCGGTGCACGGAGACGGTGTGCCGGGGGCGGATGAGCACCTGGGCGACGATCCCGGCCTCGCGTAGCGTGCGGCGCACCTGTGCGGCGAAACCGGTCAGCGGGTCGGGGCGCGAGTTGTGCTCGCGGATCAACTCGCGTGTGACGGTGTGCTCTTCCGGGTGGAGGATCGCGAAGACCAGGTCCTCCAGTTCGCTCTTGAGGGCCTGGATGCCGAGCCGTTCGGCGAGTGGGATCAGCACATCGCGGGTCACCTTGGCGATGCGCACCTGTTTCTCACGCCGCATCACTCCGAGGGTGCGCATGTTGTGCAGCCGGTCGGCGAGCTTGATGGACATGACCCGCACGTCGTTGCCGGTGGCGACGAGCATCTTGCGGAACGTCTCCGGCTCGGCGGCCGACCCGTAGTCGACCTTCTCCAGCTTCGTGACGCCGTCCACCAGATAGCAGACCTGATCGCCGAACTCCTGCCGCACCTGTTCGAGCGTCACGGCGGTGTCCTCGACCGTGTCGTGCAGCAGCGACGCGGTCAATGTGGTGGTCTCCGCGCCGAGCTGGGCGAGCAGCAGAGTGACCGCGAGGGGATGGGTGATGTAGGGCTCACCGCTCTTGCGCATCTGTCCTCGGTGCGAGGACTCGGCCAGCATGTAGGCCCTGCGCAGTGGCCGCAGATCGGCCCTCGGATGATGCGCCCTGTGCACCTTGGCGACGTGCTCGATGGCGTCCGGCAAGGAGTCCCGTGGCGTGGCGCCCAGCAGTGCCACTCTGCTCAGTTTCCGCAGACTGCGCACCGCGCTCATGGGCACCTCCCGCTCTTGCGCACCCCGGGCCGGGGGTGCGATGGTACCGACCCCATCACGTGCCTTCGGCCGGCTCCTGTCGAGCGTGAGGCGGATCACCCCATCGTGCGACGCCGGGTCAGCGAGCGGTCACGGAAACGGACGGCCTGTCAGCAGACGGCCTCACGACCGTACGAGAATCGGGAACGCTGTCACGCGAGCAGCTCGGGAGCGATCGTGCCCTCTGCGACGATCTCGGCCGGGCCCGTCATCTCGATCTCACCGTCGGCCCGCTCGGTGATCTCCAGTCGGCCTCCTGGCACATCCACCGTGTAGGTCACCGCGGCGCCGTCCCTGCGGGGGTCCACGCCGTCCCTGCGGGCTGCCGCGACCATCACGGCGCAGGCGCCGGTGCCGCAGGACCGGGTCTCCCCCGCGCCGCGCTCGTGCACCCGCAGCGCCACGTGCCGAGGTCCGCGCGGGACGACGAACTCGACGTTGACGCCGTCCGGGTAGGCAGCGGCCGGCCGTACCTCGGGGGACTCCAGCAGTGGTCCGGCGTCCGCCAGGTCGGAGACGAAGGCGACCGCGTGCGGATTGCCCATGCCGACCTTGCGCACCGGCCAGGTGTTCCCGCCGACGGTGACGGTGATCGCGTCGCCCTCGCCGCCCGGCTCCGCCAGCTCGGCCGCGCCCATCCCGGTGGTGATGCCGCCGCCGTCCTTGGCGATGTGGATCTTGCGCACACCCGCCCGGGTGGCGATGGCCAGGTCGCCGGGCCCGGCCAGTCCGGCGCGCTCCAGATAGCGTGCGAAGACCCGGGTCCCGTTGCCGCACATCTCGGCGACGGAGCCGTCGCTGTTGCGGTAGTCCATGAACCACTCCGCTTCGGCGGCCATGGACCGTGCCTCGGGGTGTGCGGCGGAGCGCACGACGCGTAGCACGCCGTCCCCGCCGATGCCCGCCCTCCGGTCACACAGCCGCGCCACCGCCTCCGGCGACAGGTCGAGCGTGCCGTCCGGGTCCGGGATGATCACGAAATCGTTCTCTGTGCCGTGCCCCTTGAGGAACGGCACGCCTGGTGCGCTGGTCACGCTGCCGATCGTACGGGAGATCCCGGCGCGCCCCGGTTGTGGGGAGGACGCGCCCCGGTTGTGGGGAGGAGGAGCGGACCGTCGCCGGACGCGGCGCACGGCCGACCGCGAAGCGGCGACCGCGGACGGCCCTCGCACGCGGCGGCACGGGGTCAGCGCAGTCGGGCGACCCGCCAGACGGCCAGGACGACGACGGTGCAGACCACGACGGTGTACATCAGGACGACGCGCCAGTCCGGACGTCCGCCCGAGCCGCGCGCCGGGAGCCCCGGCCAGGTGTGGCCCACCCTGCGGGCCGCCATCACGCCCCAGCCCGCCGCGCAGCCGCACAGCAGGAGCCCGAGCATCGAGACCACCGCTCCTGAGCTACCACCGGGCTCGAAGGCCAGGGGGAAGGCGAACATCAGCGAGCCGAGAGCACCGAGCACCACGATGGGTGCCAGCTGCCACAGCCGCAGCTTGCGCTGCGGACGCAGCTCGTGCGGCTCCACCGGGGGGCCGGGCTCCGGCCCGGGGTCCACGACGGACGGCTCGTCCGGCAGCTCGCGCTCCGCGGACGGCTCACGGTCCGAGTGGGGCCCGGCATCCGCGGAGGAAGAGTTGTCGCGAGGGCTGGCCTCCATTGCCACGCGCCCTCCCAACTCCGGCTTCAGGCTCTCAACGATGGTCGATGATGGCACGCCGGGGGTAACGGGACGGTCGCTCAGGGCTTCCCGATGCCATCACGTGATCAGGCTGTAACCGCCTTCGTGAGCAACGACAGCGCCGCACCCGGCAGTTCCGGCCTGTCCGCCACCGCCCCACTGAGCCAGTTCACCCGTGGATCGCGGCGAAACCAGGAATCCTGACGGCGCGCGAAACGCTTGGTGGCACGGACCGTCTCCCTGCGCGCCTCCTCCAGCGTGCACTCCCCCGCGAGAGCCGCGAGGACCTGCTGATATCCCAGGGCGCGCGAGGCTGTGCGCCCCTCCCGCAGCCCCTGCCGCTCCAGCTCCTCCACCTCGTCCACCAGCCCCGCCTCCCACATCCGGTCCACGCGGCGGGCGATCCGCTCGTCCAGCTCGGGCCTGGCCACGTCGACGCCGATCTGCACGGTGTCGTAGACGGCCTCGTGGCCCGGCAGATTGGCCGTGAACGGCCGCCCGGTGATCTCGATGACCTCCAGGGCACGTACTATGCGGCGTCCGTTGCTGGGCAGGATGGCGCGGGCGGCCTCCGGGTCGGCCGCGGCCAGCCGGGCGTGCAGGGCGCCGGGGCCGTGCTCGGTCAGCTCCGCCTCCAGCCGGGCGCGCACCTGCGGGTCGGTGCCGGGGAACTCCATGGCGTCCAGTGCCCCGCGCACATACAGTCCGGACCCGCCGACCAGTACGGGCACCCGCCCCTGGGCGCGCAGCCTGTCGATCTCGGCGCGGGCCAGCCGCTGGTACTCGGCGACGCTCGCGGCGACGGTGACGTCCCATATGTCGAGCAGGTGGTGCGGCACACCCTGCCGCTCGTCCACGGTCAGTTTGGCGGTGCCGATGTCCATCCCGCGGTAGAGCTGCATCGAGTCGGCGTTGATGACCTCGCCGCCCAGCTCACGCGCGAGGAAGACACCCAGATCGGATTTGCCGGCTGCGGTGGGGCCCACGACGGCGACGACCGGTGGGGAGTCCGACGAGACAGGCGAGGGGGCGGCTGCGTCATTCACGGGTCAAGTCTCGCAAACCCGCCTCAGGCTCCTCGAACGAGCGACGTGACGGACCGCTCTCGGGGTCGTTCCCCGTTGCGAGGTTCCGACAGCCGGTTTCCGCACCGGTGCCCCGGGGCGGCGCAATGGGACGCTCCGCAAGGCGCGGGATTTCGCCCACACGAGTAGGATCTGGAGTAGATATGGGCGTTTTTGCGAGGCTTCTCCGCCGTTCGTCCAGCAAGTCAACACAGGACAGCCCCGAGGCCACCCCCACGGAGGAAACCGGAGCGGACGAGCCCACCGTCGAGAGGGACGACGGGGCGGCAGCGGCGGACTCCGGTGCCGACGCGCCGGACCGGGGCGATGCCCGGAGCCCGGACGGGGAGCCCTCCCGGGAGAGCCCGTCGGCGACCGAGACCGAGGCGCCCGGGCGCGCGAGCGATACGGTCGGTGGCGACGCCGCACCGTCCGACGGGGCCACCGCGGCTGATGCGACTGATGCCGGGTCCGGCGGGGCAAGCGTCGGAATCCCCAAGCAGCCGGCCGCGGACGAGGCCGCCGACAGCGGGACAGGCGAGAGCGCTCACAAATAGGCCGCGCGGCAAATTGCCGCACGGCACGGCAGAAAGGGGACCGCGATGGGCTTCATGGACAAGGTCAAGGGCATGCTCGGCCAGCATGGCGACAAGGTCCACCAAGGGGTGGACAAGGCCGCGAAGCTTGCGGACTCCAAGACCAAGGGCAAGTACAGCGACAAGATCAACAACGGTGCCCGGAAGGCGAAGGACGCCACACAGCGACTCGCCGACGAAGGGGGCCGCGGACAGGGCGGCTCGGGCAACGGACCGAGCGGCTCCGGCCCCACCGGCGGCGGCAGCGGCTCCGGCCCCACGGGCCAGGGCCCTGGCTCCGGCTCCGGCTCCGGCTCCTGATTCGGGAGCCTGCGAGCCTCAGCGAGCTCTCTCGGCGCTCAGCGGGGGTGTACGGTGCGGCGATCAGCACCGCACACCCCCGCTGCCGTGTACGCATCCGTTCCGCCGCGTTTCACCGCGTTCCACGGCTCACGGCTCACGGCTCACGGCTCACGACCAGCTCGCCACCATGTAGCCCACGCCGTAGGGCGCTTCGTCGTAGAGCAGTCGTCCGGCCAGGTCGGCCCCCTGTGCGGCACCCGCGAGCGTCTGCCAGGACGAGCGCCCGGCGGCCTTCAGGTCGTACGCCAGCTCCTCGTCCAGGGCGAGCAGCGCCGCGGTGTCGGCGCTGCCCAGCGCACGCGCCGCCTCCGCGTCGAAGGCGGCGGCCCGCTCGTCGAAGTAACCCGGTGCCTTGAGGGTGCGGCAGTTGCTGCCGTCACCCATCACCAGCAGCGCCACCCGGTCCGCGCGCGCCGCCAGCCCACGCCCCGTCTCCTCGCAGCGGGCCCGCGTGAGCGGTTCACCGATGCCGAGCCCCTCGACCGGGCAGCAGGTCCATTCCGTGCGCTCCAGCAGCCAGGCGCCGACGGCCAGCGACGGGGGCAGCTCGCGCCGGGCCGGCTCGCCCTTGCCGAGGCTCACCTCCAGCGGAACACCGAACCCGGCGAACGATCCGCGCGTGCCCTGCGGATGCGGGCCACGCCCCGACGGTTCGGCGGGGCCGAGCACGAACAGCTGGTCGGGGCGGGCCGCCGCCAGGACGCCCAGGGCGTCGTAGCAGGCGGCGCGTGCGGCGTCCATCTCGGGAGCGGCACCACCCGCGACCTCGGGAACGAGCAGCGGGGGGCAGGGGCATACGGCTGCGGCGACAAGCATGGCGCGCAGCTTAAGTGCCGTTCGCACCACTTCCCACCCTGCCCGCGCCGTGACTCACCCGAGCGTGCGAGATCGGCCGAAACGGATGACGCGGGAGCGGCCGACGGCTTACGTCCTCCCGGCCGCTCCGGGGCGTCAGCCCAGGCCGCAGCCGCCGGTGGCGGCCGGCAGCGGCTCCGGGGCGCCGACGGTGGGCAGACCGAGCATGACGCCCTTGCCCTGCTCCTCCTGCGGCGCAGCGGTGCGGCGCTCCCAGGCGTCGCCCGCGCGGGTGCGGCGCACGGCCTTGGCGGGGCCTTCGGCGAGCAGGTGGTGGGGCGCGGCGTAGGTGATGTCGACGGTCACGACATCGCCGGGGCGCACCGGCTCTTCGGGCCGGGTGAAGTGCACCAGCCGGTTGTCGGGGGCGCGGCCCGACAGCCGTCGGGTGGCGTCGTCCTTGCGGCCTTCGCCCTCGGCGACCATCAACTCCAGCGTGCGGCCGACCTGCTTCTTGTTCTCCTCCCAGGAGATCTCCTCCTGGAGGGCCACCAGGCGCTCGTAACGCTCCTGGACGACCTGCTTGGGGATCTGGTCGGGCATCTCGGCGGCGGGCGTGCCGGGGCGCTTGCTGTACTGGAAGGTGAAGGCCTGGGCGAACCGGGCCTCGCGCACCACGTGCAGCGTCTCGGCGAAGTCCTCCTCGGTCTCGCCGGGGAAGCCCACGATGATGTCGGTCGAGAGCGCGGCCTCGGGGATGGCGGCGCGGACCTTCTCGATGATGCCGAGGAAGCGCTCCTGCCGGTAGGAACGGCGCATCGCCTTCAGGACGCGGGAGGAGCCGGACTGCAGCGGCATGTGCAGCTGCGGCATCACATTGGGCGTCTCGGCCATGGCGGCGATCACATCGTCGGTGAAGTCGCGGGGGTGCGGGGAGGTGAAGCGGACGCGCTCCAGCCCCTCGATACGGCCGCAGGCGCGCAGCAGTTTGCTGAACGCCTCCCGGTCGCCGATGTCGGAGCCGTAGGCGTTGACGTTCTGGCCGAGCAGGGTGATCTCGCTGACGCCCTCGTCGACCAGCGTCTCGATCTCGGCGAGGATGTCGCCGGGACGGCGGTCCTTCTCCTTGCCGCGCAGCTGCGGAACGATGCAGAAGGTGCAGGTGTTGTTGCAGCCCACGGAGACCGAGACCCACGCCGCGTAGGCACTCTCGCGACGGGTGGGCAGCGTGGAGGGGAACGCTTCCAACGACTCGGCGATCTCCACCTGCGCCTCGCTCTGCAGACGGGCGCGCTCCAGCAGTACGGGCAGTTTCCCGACGTTGTGGGTGCCGAAGACGACGTCGACCCAGGGAGCCTTCTTGACGATGGTGTCCCGGTCCTTCTGCGCCAGGCAGCCGCCGACCGCGATCTGCATACCGGGGCGGGCGGCCTTCTTGGGCGCGAGCTGACCGAGGTTGCCGTAGAGCCGGTTGTCGGCGTTCTCACGTACGGCGCAGGTGTTGAAGACGACGACATCGGCTGCGTCGGCGTCCCGCGGCGCACGGACATAGCCGGCGTCCTCCAACAGGCCCGCCATCCGCTCGGAGTCATGGACGTTCATCTGACACCCGAAGGTGCGCACCTCGTACGTCCCCTTGACGTCCACTGCCTGACTCCGGTCGCTGCTGCTCATGCGACAAGGGTAGGCGTTCATGCGGGTGGCGCCGGCCGCCCGGGCGGGTACCCTCGGACGTCACCGGGGCACCGTGACACACATCACGTGGCGGGGAGTTCGTGGGGCAGCCGCAGCGTCGCCCAGACCGTGTTGCCGTCGGTGACGGTCGAGGGCCGCACTCCCCAGTCGGCGGCGAGCGCGGCCACGATGCACAGGCCCCGGCCGCTCTCGTCGGCGGCCTCGCTGTCCTTCAGTTGCGGCCTGTCGTCGCCTTCGGCGTGGTCGTGCACCTCGATGCGCAACAGTGCGGCAGTGGGCGTCTCCCGGGGGGCCAGAGCGGCACGGCAGACGAGCTCGGCATCGGGCAGGCAGCGCGTGTGCACGACGGCGTTGGTGGTCAGCTCGGAGAGCAGGAGCACCGCGTCGTCCACCGTCTCGGCGGGTATCGACGGATCCTGCCGCTCCCTCAGCCACGAGGTGAAGGCGAGGCGCGCCCGGCCGATGTACTGCTCCCGAGCGGGGAAGCGCAGCTGCCATGTGGGGTCTTCCGCGCGTCCGGGTGGCGCCGTGGGGTGCGAGGCACCGCCGGACGCCGGAGACGCTGTCGTGGAGGCTGCTGCGGGATCCCTGCGAGCGGGGGCGGCGTACACGTGGAGGCGCCTTCCGTCGAGCTGGTCCCGGCCCCGCGGAAGGGCCGTGACGCGTGGTCTGCCCGTCACTATGGCCTCTGCAGTTCCACTCAGCAAGCGACAGTGTGAAATTTGCAGTTCGCGAATCGGCGCGTTCGCACTCGGCCACTCTGCGTGGTGACTCGCACCACTCCCCTCGTGGCCGCAGTGCTGGCAGTATCCCTGTTCATGGCCAGCCTGCGTCCGCGAACGGTGTCCCGTCCGAAGCGCCGCCCGGGCGGACCCAGCACCGGTCGGCGACGCCTCCTGTGGGGCGCGGCTGCCGTGCTCGTCGTGTGCGGGCTGCTGGTGTGGTGGCTGCGGCCGTCCCCGTCGCCCTCGCCGGGCGGGAAGGTCACCTTCGCCACGGGTGTGCGCACCGGTGTGTACGAGCGCTACGGCACGCTGTTCAAACAGCGGCTGGCCCGCGATCTACCCCGTGTCGACCTGGAGCTGCAGCACAGCCAGGGGTCCGTCCAGAACTTGACGCGGATCGTTTCCGGACAGGCGGACTTCACCATCACCGCCGCCGACGCACTCGCCGCCTACCGGAACAAGGGCGGAAAGGACGCCTCCCGCATCCGGGCGTGCGCGCGGCTGTACGACGACTACATACACCTGGTGGTGCCCAGGAACTCACCGGTCGACAGCGCGAAGGACCTCAAGGGGATGCGGGTGGGCGTCGGCGAGAAACGCTCGGGGGTCGCCCTGGTGACCAAGAGACTGCTGAAGGCCGCGGGGCTGGACATGGACCACGACGTGCACCCGGTGCGCAAGGGCATCGACACGATGCCCGGGCTGCTGACCGAGGGGAAGCTCGACGCGTTCTTCTGGTCGGGCGGACTGCCGACCGGCGCCATCGAGCGTCTGGCGGAAGGAGCGGACATCCGGCTGGTGCAGCTCGGCGACCTGCTGCCCCGGCTGCATGAACAGCGCCCCGGGACGCGCTACTACCGAGCAGCCGTGATGCCGCCCGACGCCTACCCCACCGTGCAGCGTGGCCGGTCCGTCAAGACGGTGGCCATCGCCAACCTGCTGGTGACCATGGACCGTACCGACGCCGCGCTGACCGAGGGCGTCACCCGCTCCGTCATCAAGAGCCGGGACCAGATCGGACGTGAGGTGCACGCCGCGCAGAAGGTCGACCTGCGTACCGCCATCTACACCGACCCCGTACCGCTGCACGAGGGCGCACGCCGCTACTACCGCTCCGCCAAGCCCTGACCGGAACACCGTCCCCGTCCCCACCGGATCGGAACTCCGTCCGCACCAGAACACCGTCCGCACCGAACACCCCACCAACCGGAACGCATGACCGGAACGTCGCCGCCGACGCCAGGCCCCGACCCCGCCAAGGAGCCGACCGATGCATGACGACCGCCGCACCGTCGAGGACCGGCTGCGCCGCGTACTGGACGAGCGCGTACGGCCCGCTGTCCACACCCGCGCACTGCCGCTGACCGTCGAACGCTGGGAGGCACCGGGAGAGCCCGTACCGGTCGCCGAGGGCCTCTCCGCGCCCTACCGGCCGGCGGCGGTGGGCGAGGCCTGGGGGCCGGCCTGGGGCACCACCTGGTTCCGGGTGACGGGGCAGGTGCCGCAGGCGTGGGCGGGCCGGACCGTGGAGGCCGTGCTGGACCTGGGGTTCGAGCGGGACATGCCGGGCTTCCAGTGCGAGGGGCTGGTCCACCGCGCGGACGGCACCGCGGTCAAAGGGCTGCACCCGCGCAACTCCTGGGTGCGGCTGGCGGACGCGGCCGCCGGCGGCGAAGAGGTCGAGCTGTACATCGAGGCCGCCTCCAACCCCATCGTCAACACACCGCAGACACCGACGTACCAGGGCGACGTACACACCGCCCACAGCGAACCGCTCTACCGGCTGGCGCGGATGGATCTGGCGGTCTTCGAGCCGCAGGTGTGGGAGCTGGCCATGGATCTCGAGGTGGCGGGCTCGCTGATGCGCGAGCTGCCGCTGGAGGACGCCCGCCGCTGGGAACTGCTGCGCGCCCTTGAACGGGCCCTGGACGCCCTGGATCCGGCCGATGTGCCCGACAGCGCCGAACGGGCCCGGAAACGGCTCACAGCCGCGCTCACGGCCCCCGCGCGGGCCTCCGCGCACCGGGTCAGCGCGGTGGGGCACGCGCACATCGACTCGGCATGGCTGTGGCCGCTGCGCGAGACGGTCCGGAAGGTCGCGCGTACGGCCTCCAACATGGTGGCGCTGATGGACGACCACCCGGAGTTCGTCTTCGCCATGTCGCAGGCCCAGCAGTTCGCCTGGATCAAGGAACACCGGCCCGAGGTGTACGCCAAGGTCGTGCGGAAGGTCGCCGAGGGACGGTTCGTCCCCGTGGGCGGCATGTGGGTCGAGTCGGACACCAACATGGTCGGTGGCGAGGCCATGGCGCGGCAGTTCCTCTACGGCAAGAAGTTCTTCCTGGAGGAGTTCGGCGTCGAGACCGAGGAGGTGTGGCTGCCCGACTCCTTCGGCTACACGGCCGCGCTGCCGCAGCTGGTGAAACTGTCGGGGTCGACCTGGTTCCTGACCCAGAAGATCTCCTGGAGCAGCACCAACCCGTTCCCGCACCACACCTTCTGGTGGGAGGGCATCGACGGCACACGGGTCTTCACCCACTTCCCCCCGGTCGACACCTACAACTCGACGCTCAGCGGCGAGGAACTGGCACACGCGGCCCGCAACTTCCGTGAGAAGGGCGCCGCCTCCCGCTCCCTCGTGCCGTTCGGCCACGGCGACGGCGGGGGCGGCGCGACCCGCGAGATGCTGGCCCGCGCCGCCCGGCTGCGGGACCTGGACGGCTCACCGCGGGTGACGGTGGAGAGGCCCGCGGAGTTCTTCGAGAAGGCGCGGCAGGAGTACCCGGACGCGCCGGTGTGGCAGGGCGAGCTGTATCTGGAGCTGCACCGGGGGACGTACACGTCGCAGGCTCAGACCAAGCAGGGCAACCGGCGCTCGGAGTCGCTGCTGCGCGAGGCCGAACTGTGGGCGGCGACCGCGGCCGTGCGCACCGGTGGCTACGCCTACCCGTACGAACGGCTGGAGCGGCTGTGGAAGACGGTGCTGCTGCACCAGTTCCACGACATCCTGCCCGGCTCCTCCATCGCCTGGGTGCACCGGGAGGCCCGCGAGACGTACGCGCGCGTGGCCGAGGAGCTGACGGAGATCATCGACGGGGCGCAGCAGGCGCTCGCCGGGCGCGGGGACCGGCAGCTCGTCTTCAACGGCTCCCCGCACACCCGCCACGGCGTCCCCGCCGGCGGTGCCCTGCCGGTCGACGGGCGCGGGGCCCACGGGCCCCAGCAGGGCGAGCCGCACGGGCGCCCGCAGGGCGAAGGGCCCGTCACCGTGGCCGAGCGGACAGACGGCGGCTGGACGCTGGACAACGGGCTGCTGCGCGTGGAGGTGGACAGCCGTGGTCTGGTCGTCTCCGCCTACGACCGGCGCGCCCGGCGCGAGGCGGTCGCACCGGGGCAGGCGGCCAACCTCCTCCAACTGCACCCCGACCTGCCCAACCACTGGGACGCCTGGGACGTCGACGCGTTCTACCGGCACACGGCCACCGATCTGACGCAGGCTGACGAGCTGACCGTCGCCGAGGCCGACGGAAGCAGCGCCACCGTCCGGGCGGCCCGGTCCTTCGGCCGCTCGGCCGTGGTGCAGACAGTGACCCTGCAGGCGGGCAGCGCGATGCTGCTCCTGGAGGCCGATGTCGACTGGCACGAGAGCGAGAAGCTGCTCAAGGCCGCGTTCCCGCTGGATGTGAAGGCCGACAGGTCCGCCGCTGAGACCCAGTTCGGACACGTCTTCCGGCCCACCCACACCAACACGACGTGGGAGGCGGCGAAGTTCGAGATCTGCGCACACCGCTGGCTGCACGTGGCGGAGCCGGGCTGGGGCGCCGCGCTGGCCAACGACTCGACGTACGGGCACGACGTCACACGGGACATCCGCGAGGACGGCGGCCAGACCACCACCGTCCGGCTCTCGCTGCTGCGCGCTCCCCGCTATCCGGACCCGGAGACCGACCAGGGGCGGCACCGGATGCGCTACGGGCTGGTACCGGGTGCGACCCTCCAGGACGCGGTGCGCGAGGGCCACTGGATCAACCTGCCCGAGCGGGCCGTACGCGGCGACGGCAGCCCCGTCACGCCCCTGGTGACGCTGGAGGGGGAACAGGGCGACCAGGTCGTCGCCGAGACGGTGAAACTGGCGGAGGACCGCAGTGGCGATGTCGTGGTACGCCTCTACGAGTCGCTGGGCGGCCGGGCGAGCGCACTGCTGGCACCGGGTTTCCCCGTCACCTCGGTGACCGAGACGGACCTGCTGGAGCGGCCGCTGCCCGACCAGCAGACCCACCACACCGTGGAGGACGCCGGGGTCCGGGTGACGCTGCGGCCCTTCCAGATCGTCACTCTGCGTCTGGGGCGTTCCGGGGGACGGTGATCAGCACCCGCAGTCCCCGCGGCTCGTTGTGCGTGAAGGACAGCCCCGCGCCGCCTCCGGTGAGCAGGGCGCGGGTGATCGACAGACCGAGCCCCGAGCCGGAGACGTTCTGGTGGCGGCCGCTGCGCCAGAAGCGGTCGCCCACCCGCTCCAGTTCCTCATCGGTCAGTCCGGGGCCCGCGTCGGCCGTCTCGACGGTGACGCTGTCGCCCTCCGCGCGCACCGTGACCGTGACGGTGCCGTCTTCGGGGGTGAACTTCACCGCGTTGTCGACAACGGCGTCCAGCGCGCTGGAGAGGGCCACCGGGTCGGCCCATCCGGTCGCGGCCGACTGCCCGGCCAGGTTCAGCTCCACGCCCTTGTGCTCCGCGGTGGGCCGCCAGGCGGCGACCCGTTCGGCGGCGATCTCGGCGACGTCGGTCAGCTGGACGTGCGCGGTGTCGGAGTGTTCGGCCAGTGCGAGGTCGAGCAGGTCGTCCAGCACACGTGCCAGGCGCTTGCCCTCGGCCCGTACGGAGGCCATCTCCTCGTTTCCCTCGGGCAGCTCCAGTGCGAGCAGTTCTATGCGCAACAGCAGCGCGGACAGCGGATTGCGCAGCTGGTGCGAGGCGTCGGCGACAAAGGCGCGCTGCTGCTCCAGCACGCTCTCCAGGTTGCCCGCCATCTCGTTGAAGGAGTGCGCCAGTCTGCGCAGCTCGGGAGGGCCGACCGAGTCGGCGACACGGGAGGTGAGCTTGCCGGTGGCGATCTCGTGCGCTGCCCGATCCAGCGTCCGTACCGGCTTGAGCACCCACCCGGTCAGACGGAGCGCGGCACCGAGGGCCAGCAGCATGGCGGCTGCCTCACCGACGGCGATGGCCAGCCAGCCGCGCAGGATCCGCGACCGCATGGGGCCGGTGGGTGAGTCGGTCAGCACCACCGCGGCCACGTCACCGTCCCGGATGACAGGAGAGGCGACGGCGATCCGGCCGTCGCTCTGCCACGGCCACACCTGTGGCGGATCGTGGCTGCGGCGTCCGGCCAGCGCCTCGGCGAAAGCGCGCGCGCCGTCCGGCCGGCCCTTGCGACCGGCCTGCTGTCCGTCTCCCGGCACCCGCCAGTCTGCGGGAGCGGCGGCCATGGTGCGGCCGTCGCGGTAGAAGACACCGGCGCGGATGCCGTAGAGGGAGTGGTAGCGGTCGAGTTCGTGCTGCAGGGTCGCGCGGCGCTCGTCCGGCAGGCTGGTGGAGGTGACGAACTGGGCGAGCGAGGCGAAGCGCGCGGTGTCGTCGATCCTGTCGACCACCACCTGCTGCTGCTCGGCCTGCGCCTGGCTCAGCGCCAGCGGGAAGCCCAGCGCGAGCAGGACCCCGGCCAGCAGGACGATCAGAAGGGGGAGGAGGCGGCTGCGCACGTCGTCGTTCCGGTCCGGTTCGCCGGCTCAGTCGCCCTGGGTGGCCATGCGGTAGCCCACCCCGCGCACCGTCTCGATGAGAGCGGGCCGCTGCAGCTTGGAGCGGAGCGAGGCCACATGCACCTCAAGGGTGCGCCCTGTCCCCTCCCAGCTGGTACGCCACACCTCGCTGATGATCTGCTCGCGCCGGAAGACGACGCCGGGGCGCTGGGCCAGCAGCGCCAGCAGGTCGAACTCCTTGCGGGTGAGCGGCACCAGCGCGCCGTCCACACTGACCCGCCGGGTGGGCAGCTCGATGGTCACGGCGCCCAGCCGCAGCGTGCCGGTCGGGTCCGGGCTCCCGGAGGCCGCCCGCTCGCCGGTCGCGGACGGCTCCTCACCGGCCGAGCGGCGGCTGACGGCGTGGATGCGGGCCAGGAGTTCGCCCATGTCGTAGGGCTTGACGACGTAGTCGTCCGCACCGAGGTTGAGGCCGTGTATGCGGGACCGTACGTCCGCACGCGCGGTCACCATGATCACCGGGGTGGTGCTGGTGCGGCGGATACGGCCGCACACCTCGAAACCGTCCTGGTCGGGCAGGCCGAGGTCGAGCAGGACGACGGCGAAACCGGGCCCCTCCTGACCGCCGACGAGCAGCTCCTGGAGCGCCTCGGCGCCGCTGCGCACGTGGGTGACCTCGAAGCCGTGCCGCGCCAGCACGGCCGAGAGCGCCGCGGCGACGCGATCGTCGTCCTCGACGAGCAGCAGTCTCACCCCGACGCCCTCCTGTTCTCGACACCGCCTCCGGCAAACGATTCGACAGTGCATCCACGCCGATCGGCGCAGGTGAGTCAAGGGGTCGCCGGGACCAGGCGGGCATCCGTTATACAGCCGGTACGACGACCGTCATACAGCCACTACGGCCACCGTCCGGACGGCTACCGACGGGAGGCGGGTGGACCGGGGAGCCGCCGGTCGGCCCCCCATTGCCCCCTTTACCCAATGTGCCGGGCCGCAGCCGGATCGTTATGCTCAATTTCAGCTCAGATGTAATGACGCTCACGCCGACCGCTCACTAAGGTCCTCGCAACCGACGAGGACGGAGCTACACGTCGATGAGCGAAGTATCGGTGACCAAGGACGCAGGCGGTCCCGAGTCCGCGACCGACAAGCTGGTCGTGCTGGACAACATCAACAAGCACTTCGGTGCGCTGCACGTCCTCCAGGACATTGACCTGACCATCGCCCGTGGCGAGGTCGTCGTCGTCATCGGTCCTTCCGGGTCCGGCAAGTCCACCCTGTGCCGCACCATCAACCGTCTGGAGACGGTCGACTCGGGCAGCATCACGATCGACGACAAGCCGCTGCCCGAGGAGGGCAAGGAACTGGCGAAGCTGCGTGCCGACGTCGGCATGGTCTTCCAGTCCTTCAACCTCTTCGCGCACAAGACGGTGCTGGAGAACGTCACGCTGGGCCAGGTCAAGGTCCGCAGGACGGACAAGCGGGTGGCGGAGGAGAAGGCCCGCACGCTGCTCGACCGGGTCGGTGTCGGCAACCAGGCCGACAAGTATCCCGCGCAGCTCTCCGGTGGTCAGCAACAGCGTGTCGCGATCGCCCGGGCGCTGGCGATGGATCCGAAGGTGATGCTCTTCGACGAGCCCACCTCGGCCCTCGACCCCGAGATGATCAACGAGGTCCTGGAGGTCATGCAGCAGCTGGCCCGGGACGGGATGACCATGGTCGTCGTCACCCACGAGATGGGCTTCGCGCGGTCGGCCGCCAACCGCGTGGTCTTCATGGCGGACGGCCGGATCGTCGAGGAGGCGACCCCCGAGCAGTTCTTCAGCAACCCGCGCAGCGACCGTGCCAAGGACTTCCTCTCGAAGATCCTGCACCACTGAGCCTTCATCACTGAGGCCCGCAGCCGCGCCCCCGCCCCCGAGGGGGCGCACCGAGCGGGTTGTGCACCAGCGCACCGGGCCAACGACTGTTCAAGCAAGGGATGTTCACTATGAAGTTCCACAAGACCGCCGCGGCGGCAGCCGCTGTTCTGGCTCTCGCCGCCACCGCCGCCTGCGGTGGCAAGGAAGGCTCCGCCGGCGACAAGCCCAAGGACCAGACCGACGAGAAGGCGCTGCCGAAGTACGAGGTCGCCAAGAACGTCGAGGTCGACTCGCCCGTCCTGAAGAAGGCCCAGAAGCGCGGCAAGATCATCATCGGCGCCAAGGCCGACCAGCCCTACCTCGGTTTCCAGGACCAGTCGACGAAGAAGTACTCCGGCTTCGACATCGAGATCGCCAAGATGATCGCGGCCGACCTGGGCTTCTCCCCCAAGCAGATCGAGTGGAAGACGGTCGACTCCGGCGCTCGCGAGACCACCGTCTCCAAGGGCGACGTCGACCTGATGATCGGTACGTACACGATCAACGACGAGCGCAAGAAGCAGATCGACTTCGCGGGCCCGTACTTCCACGCCGGCGCCTCGCTGCTCGTCCGCAAGGACGAAAAGGAGGTCACCGGGCCGGACACCGTCAAGGACAAGAAGGTCTGCTCCATCGTCGGCTCGACGCCGCTGCAGACCATCAAGGAGCCCAAGTACGGCGCCAAGGTCACCGAGCTGAGCAAGTACTCCGAGTGTGTCTCGCAGCTCCTCGACGGCCAGGTCGACGCGGTCACCACGGACGACGCGATCCTGATGGGCTACGCCGCGCAGAACCCCGGCAAGCTCAAGGTCGTCGGCAAGCCCTTCTCCGACGAGCCCTACGGCGTCGGCTTGAAGAAGGGCGACAACGCGCTGCAGAAGGCCGTCGCCGACGCGCTGAAGAAGCACCAGGACAACGGCGACTACAAGAAGGCGTACGAGGCCACGCTGGGCAAGTCCGGCTCCAAGTTCAAGACGCCGCCGGAGATCACCGAGAAGTGATGTCCACGCCCCGCTCCCCGGCGCCGGCGCCGCGCGGGGCGGGGCGTGCCTGTTGCGGGCACCCCGTTCGCCGGGGCGCCGACTCCCCACCCGGCGGAGAGCGCCCCCTGCCCGGTCCGGCCCTTCCCGCCGCCCCTACGCGACTCCTCGCGGAGAATTCATGAACGTACTTCTCGACAACCTGGCGCTGTTCCGCGAGGGATTCCTCGGCACCTTGTGGCTGACGGTCGTCAGCGCGCTGCTCGCCGTCGTGCTCGGTCTGGTGATCGCGGGCTTCCGCGTCTCGCCGGTGCCCCCGCTGCGCATATTCGGCACGCTGTGGGTCAACGTGCTGCGGAACACCCCGCTGACGCTGCTGTTCCTGGTGGCCTTCTTCGTGGTGCCCAAGGTGCTCTTCCCAGGCGTCAACTCCTTCGTCCTGGCCGTCTGCGCCTGCGGCTTCTACACCTCGTCCTTCGTCGCCGAGGCCGTGCGCTCCGGCATCAACACCGTGCCGATGGGCCAGGCCGAGGCCGCCCGCGCCATCGGCATGACGTTCACCCAGACCATGCGCATCGTGGTGCTCCCCCAGGCCACACGCACGGTCGTGCCGCCGATGAGCAGCATCTTCATCGCGCTGACGAAGAACACCGCGATCGCCGGCGCCTTCGACAACGTCGATCTGTTCAACATCCAGAAGACGCTGAGCAACGACGGCTACGACATCGCCGTGATCTTCGTCTGGATCACGCTCGGCTACCTGATCATCACCTACGCCATCAACGGCCTCTTCCGGCTGCTGGAGAACCGTCTGGAGGTCGCCCGATGAGCGCGAGCGTCCTGTTCGACGCGCCCGGCCCGAAGGCTCGCGTCCGCAACCTGATCTACTCCGTCGTCGGCAGCATCGGCCTCGCCGCGCTGATCGCCTGGGTCTGCTACCGGCTGTACGACAAGGGGCAGTTCGCGGGCGAGCTGTGGGACATCTTCAACTACGCGGGCATCCGGCAGAACATCTTCGACGCCCTGCTGTCCACACTGAAGGTCTTCGCGCTGGCGGGCGTCTTCTCGTTGGCCTTCGCGGTGGTGCTGTGCGTGGCCCGGCTGTCGGACCACAAACCGGTGCGCTGGGTGGCCGTCGTCTTCATCGACCTGTTCCGGTCGATCCCGCTGCTCATCACGATCTTCGCCCTGTGGGTCGGCATCGTCGGCGACATGACCCCCATGTGGGCACTGGTGCTGGGGCTGACCATCTACAACGGCTGCGTCCAGGCCGAGGTGCTGCGCGCCGGAGTGAACGCGGTGCCGAAGGGGCAGGTGGAGGCGGCCTACGCGCTCGGGCTGCGCAAGACCCAGGTGACCGCCTCGGTGCTGTTCCCGCAGGCCGTGCGCTCCATGCTGCCGTCGATCATCAGCCAGCTGGTGGTGACCCTCAAGGACACCTCGCTGGGTTACATCATCCTCTACCCGGAGCTGCTGTACTCGGCCCGGCTCATCGCCAACAACACCCCGGTGGGCGGTGTCTACCCGACCGTCCAGACCGTCATCGTCTTCGGCGCCATCTACATCGGGCTGTGCCTCATCCTGGCCTGGCTGGCCAAGTTCGTCGAACAGCGCGGCCGGAGGTCGAAGGCGGGCATCGTGCCGGCGCAGGCGCAGGAACCCAAGGAGGTGGCGGCCGCCGGCACGCCGGACCCGGGCGCCCCCGGCGACGCCGTCTCCAAGGACTGAGCCGCACCACGCGTCGGACACCGCTCGGCGCCCGCCGCTCCGCCACGGGCCATGGAACGGGCACCCGCCCGCACCATGGCCCGTGTTGGCATCTTATGGCGTCACTTGACGCATGCTCAGGCAGTGGGTTGCATACCAGCGTGATCGCGCACCAGGCTCCACCCCCAGAGAAACCCGGCCCCCGTCAGCACCACCAGGGCTGTGAGGTTTCCACACTGTGGATCCGGTGATCGTCGTCGGAGCGGGTCCGGTCGGACTCGCCCTCTCCCTCGCTCTTGCCCGGCACGCCGTCCCCTCCCTGGTCCTGGACTCCACCGACGGCAATCCGCCGCCGCGCGCAGCTCGCAGCTGCGTGCTGCGCCCGGACACCGCCGCCGTGCTGCCCACGTTGCCCGGACTGCGCTGGCGCTCCTGGCGCACCCAACGGCGCGCCCAACAGGTCGACAAGGTGGACCTGGTCCCGCAGCAGGCGCCGGTGCACATCGAGCAGCATGCGCTGGAGCGCACCCTGCGCGACGCGCTGGCCAAGGAGAAGTTGGCGCGCGTCATCACCGACAGCCATGTCGACCTGCTGGAACAGGACGCGAACGGCGTCACGGCACACACCCGGGGCCCCTCCGGCACCTGGTGGCGCGGCAGTTACGCCGTCGGGTGCGACGGTGCCCGTTCGATGGTCCGCAAACTGCTCGGAGTGCGCTTCCCGGGGCGGACGGCAGTCGAACGGCACGCGGTCGCCGCGCTGCGGGTGCGGCTGCCCTGGGAAGGAGGGGAGTACGACAAGGACGGCGGGTGGGAGCAGGGAAGCGTGGGCAGCGCGCTGCTGCACCGCGATCCGGGAGGCGTGCCGGGCGAGGTCACGGCCCGCCCGCTGCCCGGGGGCCGATGGCGGCTGGACTGGTTGCTGTCTCCGCGCGGCGACCTGGTGACGCCGGAGGAGATGCTGGAGCGGGTGGCGGACACCCTCGCCGTCTGGTCCGAGGAGGCGCTGAAAGATGCGGCCGAAGCCGTCGTACCGGCCAACGGCGGGCCCGCCGGAGTTGCCGGGCGGGGAGCCGGCGCCGAGGACGGCGGCGGCAGCGGCATCGGGCCGTACGAACTGGTGGACACCGGCGTGCACACCGCCCACCAGCGGCTGGCCCGGCACTGGCGCGTGGACCGCGTCTTCCTCGCCGGGGACGCCGCACATCTGACGGGTGCGCTGGGAGTGCAGTCCGTCGACGAGGGACTGCGGGACGCCTCCAACCTCGCCTGGAAGCTCGCACTGGCCTGGCACCACGGTCACGGCGCGGCAGCGGAGACCCTGCTGGACAGCTACGAGACCGAGCGGCGCGGCGCCATGGTCGCCCGGCTGCGCGCCGTCGACCAGGCCCTGCCCGTCGTACGGCACGGCGGCGGGCTGCGTGCGCTGCTCCCCGGCGGGGGCGCCCGCGCCCATCTGGGACTGCTGACCGACGGTCACCTGGGGCGGGGCCTGCTGGGTGCGCCGCCCGCGTACACCCGTACGCCGTTGACCCCCTCACGCGCGAGCGTCGACGAGGTGCCCGTCGGGACGGCGCCGGGGGCTCCCGTGTCCGACGTTCCGGTCACCGCCGCCGACGGCTCACAGGGCGACCTGCACGCCTGGCTGGGCGGCCCCGGCGGGGAGCTGCTGGTGCTGCTGGTGGCGCCCGGTACCGGAGTGTGGGACAGCCGGCACTGGCTGACGGCGGGAATGATGCCCGAGTTGGCCTCCACCGTGGCCGGGCTCCCGCTGCGTGCCACGCTGCTGGTCACCGAGAGCTACCCGGGGGCGGCGGCACACACGGTGCTGGCGGTCCGCGCCGACGGGCATCTCGCGGCGGCCTTCCCGGCGGGCCGCTCCGGCGCGCTGCGCGTCTGTGCGGAGGCCGTACGCGGCGGGGCGCACTCCTGAACACCCGGCGGGGAGGGGCATATGGCGTGCTGTCGGTGCCGGGCTGCCGGCGGCTGCGTCGACGCGAAGCTCAAGAAGGTGCCCAGGCGCGACCCCGCTGCCCGTCCGGCAGCCGCTCCGCTCCACCTCGGGCACCAGCCGACTTCCCCTCACAATCCGGGGAAATGCTCCTCCAGCACTTCCGGATCCTCGCCCTCCTCCTCCAGCGCCCGCCGGACCACCCGGAGGGCAAGCCCTTCGGAGTAGCCCTTGCGGGCCAGCATTCCGGCGAGCCGGCGGAGGCGTTTTTCTCTGTCGAGGCCTCTGGTGGAGCGCAGCTTCCGTGCCACCAGGGCATGTGCCGTCTCCTCCTCCCGCTCGGAGTCGAGCCGGCCCACGGCCTCGTCGATCACCGTGGAGTCCACACCCTTGGTGCGCAGTTCGCGGGCGAGCGCCCTGCGGGCCAGACCCCGGCTGTGGTGTCGGGAATCGACCCAGGCGGCGGCGAACGCGGCGTCGTCGATGAGGCCGACGTCCTCGAATCTGGCCAGCACCTCCTCGGCCGCTTCCGTCGGCACCTCCCGTTTGCGGAGCGCGTCGGCAAGCTGCTGACGCGTTCTGGGCGTACCGGTGAGCAGTCGCAGACAGATGGCTCTGGCCCGCTCCACCGGATCCTTCGGCTCGGCCTCCCGCTCCGCCCGGCCTCCGTCCCGGCGTCGGCCCGGAGTCCTGGACGACGCACGCGATGGTCCCGCTTCGGCCCTCGACGAAGCGGGACCATCGCTGTCCTGGATATCCGCCACCGAGCCGTCGCCCCCAGGGGCGGAGGCCGGTGGCGGGTCCGGGGAAGGGGTGTACTCCGGCCAGTCGCTGCGCCGTGTCACGGACTAGCTCTTGGCCGCGGCGGCCTTGGACGCCTTGGTCGTCTTCGCCGCCTTGGCCGCCGGGGCCGGGACGGTCTTGGCCGCTGAGGCGTCCGCGGCATCCGGCGCACCGGCCGCTGCGGGGGTCTCCGGTGTGGTGCTGCCCGCAGCATCCGCACCCGGCTCGCCGGCCGGGTCCTGCGGCTGTACGCCGATGCCCAGCTTTTCCTTGATCTTCTTCTCGATCTCGTTGGCGAGGTCGGGGTTGTCCCGCAGGAAGTTGCGGGCGTTCTCCTTGCCCTGGCCGAGTTGATCGCCCTCGTAGGTGTACCAGGCTCCGGACTTGCGGATGAAGCCGTTCTCCACGCCCATGTCGATCAGACCGCCCTCGCGGCTGATGCCCATGCCGTAGAGGATGTCGAACTCCGCCTGCTTGAAGGGCGGCGCGACCTTGTTCTTGACGACCTTGACGCGGGTGCGGTTGCCGACGGCATCGGTGCCGTCCTTCAAGGTTTCGATGCGGCGGATGTCGAGCCGCACCGAGGCGTAGAACTTCAGGGCACGGCCACCGGTGGTGGTCTCCGGAGAGCCGAACATCACGCCGACCTTCTCGCGGAGCTGGTTGATGAAGATCGCGGTGGTCTTGGACTGGTTGAGCGCACCGGCGATCTTCCGCAGCGCCTGGCTCATCAGCCGGGCCTGGAGGCCGACGTGGGAGTCTCCCATCTCGCCCTCGATCTCGGCACGGGGCACCAGCGCCGCGACCGAGTCGATGATGATCAGGTCGAGCGCGCCGGAGCGGATCAGCATGTCGGTGATCTCGAGGGCCTGCTCGCCGTTGTCCGGCTGGGAGAGGATCAGCGCGTCGGTGTCGACGCCGAGGCGCTTGGCGTACTCGGGGTCCAGCGCGTGCTCGGCGTCCACGAAGGCGACCGTGCCGCCCGCCTTCTGCGCGTTGGCCACCGCGTGCAGGGTCAGGGTCGTCTTACCGGAGGACTCCGGCCCGTAGACCTCGACCACGCGGCCGCGAGGGAGACCGCCGACGCCGAGGGCCACGTCAAGGGCGGTCGACCCGGTGGGGATGACCTCGACCGGCTCGTTCGGCCGCTCGCCCATGCGCATCACGGCGCCCTTGCCGAATTGCCGTTCAATCTGCGCGAGCGCGGCGTCGAGCGCCTTCTCGCGGTCGGTTCCTGCCATGGGTGCCACCCGGTTGTTTGCTTGAGTCGATCGCTTCACGTCAAACGACGCTAGCGCCTGCCACTGACAATCGGTCCGGACCCGCGCTCACTGGGCCATGGCCTGAGCGGGCGTGCTCGCCGGAGCCTCTATAAGAATCGATGTTCGAATTTTGCGTCAAGTCGCCCCGCCTTCCTGTGGACAACCCGGAAACCTGCAGGTGAGAGGCGTGGAAATGGCCGCGATGGGGCCCGTACGCCCGCCCGAGAAGCTTCCCGCTCAGCGGCCGCGGCGCCACCACCGACCGCGTCCGCTGCGGCCTGTCCCCACCCGCGAACCCGGTCCGACCCGCACGTCCGGCACGTCGTAGCGCTTGACGTAGGCGCTGAGGAACCCCTGGAGCGTCGCCATGGCGGGGATCGCTACCAACGCGCCGACGGCCCCCATCAGCGAGGCCCCGGCGACCACCGAACCGAAGGCGACGGCGGGATGGACGGCCACGGTTCTGGCGGTGATGCGCGGCTGGAGGATGTAGTTCTCCAACTGCTGGTAGACGACGATGAACACCAGCACCCACAGGGCGGACCAGGGATCGACGGTGAACGCGATCAGCAGCGGCAGCGCCCCGGCGAGGTAGGTGCCGACGGTGGGCACGAACTGTGAGACCACCCCGACCCAGACGGCCAGCGCGGCGGCGTAGGGCACCCCCAGCAGTTCCAGGAAGACATAGTGCGCACCGGCGGAGATCAGCGCCATCAGGGCCCGCGAGTAGATGTAGCCGCCGGTCTTGGTCACCGCGATCTCCCATGCGCGCAGCACTTCCGCCTGTCGCGCGGGCGGCAGTACGGAGCACAGTGCCATCCGCAGCCGCGGCCCGTCCGCGGCGAAGTAGAAGGTGAACTGGGCGACCGTCAGCAGTTGGAAGACCCCGCCCAGCAGCGTCGCGGAGATCCCCCACACGTTCTGGGCGCCGCTGCGCAGATAGCCGCTCACCCAGTCGGAGTGGATGACCTTGGAGCGCAGCTTGTCGACGTCGAGATCGGTGTGGAAATGGACGTTGCTCCAGTGGAGCACCTCGGAGACGTACCGGGGCAGGTTCTCCACGATCCGGCTGATCTGCTCGACGAAGAGCGAACCGAGCGCCACGAAGAAGCCGGCCGCCGCCACCAGGAGGACGACGGAGACGAGCGCGGTGGCCGGCCCCCGGCGCATACCGCGCCGGGCCAGCCCGGCGACGGCGGGTTCCATGGCCAGCGCCAGGAAGAACGCGATCAGCACGTTCAGCAGCAGCCCGAGAGTACGCAGGAACGCCCAGCTGAGGAGTTGGTAGGCGCCGAAGAGGGCCAGAGCGAGCACGAGGGCCCGCGGCAGCCAGCGCGGCATCCCGTCGGACCGCGGCCCCCGCCCCGGGTTGCGCACCGTGCCCTGCGAGTCCGCGCTCCCGTCTGCGGGTCCGGCCGGACCGACGTTCCCGGAGCGGCCGCGGGCGCGGTCCTCCCGCTCCCCGTCGCCGTCCCTCTCGTCCCGGTCCCGGTCACCGTCGTCTGGCGCGCCCACCGGGCAAGTTTCGCGCCCGGGGAGACCGCGTGCGGTAAACGACTCACCCCCTTGCGGGCGGGACTCGCCTCCCGCGCCGAGGGCTCACCTCTTGTGTGCGGGGACCTCCATGACGTCGCACACCACGCGCCAGACGTCCTTCGCGTCCCAGCCTGCGGCGAGCGCTTCGTGCACCGTCCGCCCGCCGAGACCGGCCATCACATGATCGCGTGCGAAGGAGTCGGCGTACGTCTCACCGAAGTGCTCCGCCATCCGCTGCCAGAAGTCCGTCAACCGCATGACTCCAGTATCCCGCCCTCAAGGGTTGGCTCTCGCCGACAGCAGTGACCTGGGGGGCCGCGCGGCCTACCGTCGAAGAATGGCTCCCTGTGGATCGGTCCTCTCCCGTGCGGAGAACTTCATCTGGCTGACAGCGCGCGTGCTGGAACAGCGGCGCTTCGAGCACGACTTCCTGGACGGCGATCCGAGCACCGTCGAGACGGCGCTCGACGCCTACCGCAACGCCGACGGCGGCTACGGCCACGCGTTGGAGCCCGACCTGCGGGGCCCCGTGAGCCAGCCATTGCACACCGCCGCCGCCGTCCGGGTGCTGGACAGCATCGGGCGCTGTGCGGGACAGCGGGTCGAGCGCATCGGCCGCTATCTGACGGCGGTCTCCACTCCGGAGGGCGCCCTGCCCGCTGTGCACCCCTCGCTGCACGGCTACCCCGCCGCACCGTGGATCCCCGTCCAGGACGCGCCGCCCAGCGACCTGCTGGCGACCGGTCCGGTGGTCGGCACACTGCACCGCAACAGCGTCTGGCACGCCTGGCTGTTCCGCGCAACGGACTACTGCTGGAACACCATCGAGACCCTGGACAAGACCCATCCCTACGAGGTGCGGGCGGCGCTCGCCTTCCTCGACGGCGTACCCGACCGGCCGCGCGCCGAGGCTGCCGCGGGGCGGCTCGGCACGCTGGTGCGCGAGCAGCGGCTCGTGGTCACGGACCCGGGCCGCGCGGCGGACTTCCCCCTCCCCGACGGGTACGCGCCGGGCGAGTACCGCTATGTGACCGACTTCGCGCGCAGCCCCGACTCACTGGCCCGCCGCTGGTTCTCCGACGCGGAGCTGGACCGCGCGCTCGACCATCTCAAGAGCCGTCAGCAGGACGACGGCGGCTGGGACATCAACTGGCGCAGTTGGGCACCGGGAACGGCGCTGGAGGGGCGGCCGCTGGTCACGCTGGAGGCGCTGCACACCTTGCGCGCGTACGGCCGCCTCTGAGCGCGGCTCCGAACGGGAGCGGGGCGCCGCCCGGAGCGCAAGAGCCGCTCGGAGCGCGGGGGCGCGCGCCCCGAGCGGGTGCGAGGCTGCCGGGCGTCGCTCGGCGCGCGTGCCGGCGCGGCTAGCCGAGCGCCCGTACGCCTGCCGTGACCAGGACCGCGGCGGCGACGACCACCAGGAACGGAGCCCGGAACAAGAGCGCGAGTGCGGCGGCGGCCAGACCTGCCGCCCGGGCGTCGAGGACCAGGGACAACTGGTGCTCGAAGGTCTGCTGCGCGGTCAGTGCCGCCAGCAGCGCCACCGGCAGGAGGGCGGCCAGCCGCTGGACCAACGGCCGCTCCAGCATTCCTGCGGGAACCGAGAGTCCGAGCAACTTCACCAGATAGCAGCCGAGGGCCGTGGCCCCGATGGCGATCCACACACTCACCGGGACTCCTCCTCCGCCGTCCGTTCTCCGTCTCGCTCTCCGCGCCGCCCGGGCGGCATCCTGCTGTGCACCAGCAGGACGACAGGGGCCGCCAGTGCGGCGACCAGCACCGGGACGCCGGCCGGCAGTACCGGCAGCAGCCCCAGGCCCAGGACGACGGCGAGTCCCGCCGTCGCCCGCTCGACACCGGTGCGGAGCATGGGTGCCAGCAGGGCGAGGAAGACCGCGGGGCCAGCAGCGTCCAGGCCCCAGGCGTCCGTGTCGCCCAGTGCTTCCGCGCCCAGCGCACCGAGCAGGGTGGTGAGGTTCCAAAGGACGAAGAGCGTCGCGCCGGTGACGGTGAAGCCCAGCCGGACGGCGTGCCGTCCGCGCTGCGCCAGGGCGACGGCCGAGGTCTCGTCGATCACCCAGTGCGCGGCCGCGATCCGCGCACCGCCGCGCAGCCCCAGAAGACGGGACAGCCGCAGCCCGTAGAAGGCGTTCCGGAAGCCGAGGAAGAAGGCACCGGCAGCGGCGGTCAGCGGGCCGCCTCCGGCGGCGAGCGCGCTGACCAGGGCGAACTGGGAGGCCCCGGTGAACACGAACAGGCTCAGCGCACAGGTCTGCGCGAGGGAGATGTCGGCGCCCGCGGCCGTCACGCCGAAGGCGAAGCCGGAGAGCCCGACGGCGATGCCGACGCCCAGCGCGTCCCGCACGACAGCGCGGTCGTCGCGGCCGCCCGGTGAGCTTTCCGATGCGCCCCCGTCGGGCGCTTCGGGTATGGCGGAGGTATCCGGTGCGGAGGCGTCCGGGGCCTCCGGTCGGTCGAAGGTGTCTCTCTGCTGTGGCACGCGGCCACGCTAGGGAACCGGACGTGCTCTGTTCTTGTACGTTCTTGCGCGCCCCCGGCGATAGGCGCCGGGCGGGACCCCTATGATCCGCCCGAAGTGCCGCGTCAGGTGGGACTGGTCGGTGAAGCCGACAGCGGTGGCGGTCTCGGCGAGCGGCAGCCCCGCGTCCAGCAGGGCGCGTGCCCGGTGTACGCGCGCGTCCGTCAGCCAGGTGTGCGGCGGCATCCCGTACGTCCGGCGGAAGGCGCGCAGCAGTGCGAAGGGGCTTGTCCCCAGCTCGGCGGCGAGGCCCTCCAGGGACGGCGGGTCGGCCATGCGCTCCTCCAGCACCGCGCGGGCCCGCAGGGCGTTCCGGGCGCCCGCCGTGTGGATGGCCCGCTCGGGCAGCGGGCCACCGTGCAGCCGCAGCAACCGGGCGACCACCGCGTGCATGAGGGTGTCGGCGGCCAGCGCGTTGCCCTCTTCGAGCGCCCGGTGTATCGACTGGACGTGGCGGGATGAGACCGGGTCGTCGGCCGCCGCGACGCGGAACCCGGGGGTGCCCCGGATGGTGGTGGTCTGGGCCGCTATCCGGGTCACCAGGGAGGCGTCCGGGTAGAGCACCTCGTAGGTCCAGCCCTCGGGCTCCCCGGCGTGCCCGGTGTGCATGGTGTCGGGGTTGATCAGCGCCAGCCCGCCGGGCCCCACCCGGTGCACACTGCCGCCGTGGTGGAACGCCTCCACGCCTTGAGTGATCGCGGCGATCACATACGTCTCGTGGGTGTGCCGTGCGAAGGTCTTGCGGATGTAGCGGGCGCGCAGCAGGTCGACACCGGGCAGCTTCGGTGACTGCCAGTAGTGCGCGCTCTCCCGGTGCGTCATGCCCCCATTCTCCGTCCCGGCCCCGTTCTCCGTACGACCGCACGGTTCCCCGTCCGGCCGCGGGCCCGCCGCCCTGGACGGTCGCGGGCCGCTGTCAGTGCCGTGCTGCACGATGGGGAGCATGGGTCGGACATCGGCGCTGGACGCCTTCTCACCAGCGACCCGTGCATGGTTCACGGGCGCCTTCAGCGAGCCCACCGCTGCTCAGGAGGGGGCTTGGCGTGCGCTGGCCGAGGAGTCGGACGCGCTGGTGGTGGCGCCGACGGGGTCCGGCAAGACGCTGGCCGCCTTCCTCGCGTCGCTCGACGCGCTCGCGGCGACGCCGCCGCCGGCCGACCCGCTCAAGCGCTGCCGGGTGCTGTATGTGTCACCGCTGAAAGCGCTGGCTGTCGATGTGGAACGCAATCTGCGCAGCCCGCTCACCGGCATCCGCCAGGAGTCGCTGCGGCTGGGCCTGCCCGAGCCGGAGATCAGGGTCGGGATCCGCTCCGGCGACACTCCCGCCGCCGAGCGCAGGTCGATCGCCCGCCGCCCGCCGGACATCCTGATCACCACGCCCGAGTCGCTGTTCTTGATGCTGACCTCCAGCGCCCGGGAAGCGCTCTCCGGCGTCGAGACGGTCATCGTGGACGAGGTGCACGCGGTGGCCGGCACCAAGCGCGGCGCCCATCTCGCCCTCTCCCTGGAACGACTGGACCACCTGCTGGAGCGCCCCGCGCGGCGTATCGGGCTGTCGGCCACTGTCCGCCCTGTGGACGAGGTGGCCCGTTTCCTCTCGCCCCGCAGAAACGCCGCCGTGGTGCAGCCGCCCTCGGGCAAGCAGTTCGAGCTGTCGGTCGTGGTCCCCGTGGAGGACATGGGGGAGCTGGGCAGTTCCCCGGCGCAGGACGCGACGGGTGCCGAAGGCCCGGGCGGTGGCGGCAAACCGTCGATCTGGCCCTCGGTGGAGGAACGGATCACCGATCTCATCCAGGAGCACCGCTCCACCATCGTCTTCGCCAACTCGCGGCGCCTGGCCGAGCGGCTGTGCAACAGGCTGAACGAGATCGCCTACGAGCGCGCCACGGGCGAGCCCATGCCCGAGGACCACTCGCCCGCCGAGCTGATGGGCAACGCGGGCGCGGTCACCGGTGCGCCCCCGTTGATCGCCCGGGCGCACCACGGTTCGGTCTCCAAGGAGCAGCGCTCCCAGGTCGAGGAGGATCTGAAGGCGGGCAGGCTGCCTGCCGTGGTGGCCACCTCCAGCCTGGAGCTGGGTATCGACATGGGCGCCGTCGATCTGGTCGTCCAGGTCGAGTCACCGCCCTCGGTGGCCTCCGGGCTGCAACGCGTGGGGCGGGCGGGCCACCAGGTGGGGGCGGTCTCGGCAGGCGTGGTCTTCCCGAAGTACCGGGGCGATCTGGTGCAGTCCGCGGTGGTCACCGAGCGGATGCGTGAGGGCGCCATCGAGGCGCTGCGCATCCCCGCCAACCCGCTGGACGTGCTCGCCCAGCAGATCGTCGCCATGGTCGCGGTCGACACCTGGGACGTGGAGGAGTTGCTGACGCTGGTGCGGCGGGCGGCGCCCTTCGCCGCGCTCCCGGAGTCCGCGTACAGCTCGGTGCTGGACATGCTCGCCGGGCGGTATCCGTCCGACGCGTTCGCCGAGCTGCGTCCCCGTCTGGTGTGGGACCGGGTGGCGAACACGGTCAGCGGCCGCCCCGGTGCGCAGCGGCTGGCCGTCACCTCCGGCGGCACCATCCCGGACCGGGGTCTGTTCGGGGTGTTCCTGGCGGGTGCCGACCCGAAGAAGGGCGGCGGCCGTGTGGGTGAGCTGGACGAGGAGATGGTCTACGAGTCCCGGGTGGGTGATGTCTTCACCCTGGGGACGACGACCTGGCGGATCGAGGACATCACCCGGGACCGCGTGCTGGTCACGCCCGCGCCCGGGGTGCCGGGGCGGCTGCCGTTCTGGCGCGGCGACCAACTGGGCAGGCCGCTGGAGCTTGGCCGGGCGCTGGGCGCGTTCCTGCGCGAGATCGGTTCGCTCACCCGTGAGCAGGCCGAGGAGCGGCTGGCCGCCTCCGGTATGGACGCGCTGGCGATCGGCAATCTGCTGGCCTATCTGGATGAGCAGCGCGAGGCGTCCGGTCATGTGCCCGACGACAGGACGATCGTCGTGGAGCGGTTCCGCGACGAGCTGGGCGACTGGCGCATTGTGGTGCACTCCCCGTTCGGCGCTCAGGTGCACGCCCCCTGGGCGCTGGCGATCGGTGCGCGGCTCACGGAGCGGTACGGCATGGACGCCCAGGTCATGCACGCCGATGACGGCCTGGTGCTGCGGCTGCCGGACGCCGAGCTGATGGATCTCGATCTGTTCGACGCGGAGCCGCGCTCCCCGCGCACCCCGGAACAGGAACTCCCGGCCGATCCGGACCAGCCGCCGCTGGGCGTCGGCGACGTGCTCTTCGACAAGGGCGAGATCGAGCAGACCGTCACCGATCAGGTGGGCAACTCGGCGCTGTTCGCGGCCCGCTTCCGGGAGTGTGCCTCGCGGGCACTGCTGCTGCCGCGCCGCAGTCCTGGCAAGCGCACTCCCCTGTGGCAGCAGCGGCAGAGAGCCTCCCAGCTGCTCCAGGTGGCCAGTGAGTTCGGCTCCTTCCCGATCATCCTGGAGGCGGTCCGCGAGTGCCTGCAGGACGTGTTCGACCTGCCGGGCCTCACGGAGCTGATGGGCGACATCGAGTCCCGCCGGGTGCGGGTGGTCGAGGTCACCACGCCGGAGCCGTCTCCGTTCGCCCGCTCCCTGCTGTTCGGCTATGTGGCGCAGTATCTCTACGAGGGCGACTCGCCCCTGGCCGAGCGCCGTGCCGCAGCGCTCTCCCTGGATTCACGGCTGCTGTCGGAGCTGCTGGGCCAGGCGGAGCTGCGCGAGCTGCTGGACGCCGACGTACTGCACGAGCTGGAGGCCGAGCTCCAGTGGCGCACCGAGGACCGCCGCCTCAAGGATGTGGAGGGCGTGGCGGACCTGCTGCGGCTGCTGGGCCCGCTCACCTCCCAGGAGCTGGCGGAGCGGGGCGCCGAGCCGGGCTGGGCACCTGAGTTGGAGGCGACCCGGCGCGCCATCCGGGTACGGATCGCCGGTCAGGAGCACTGGGCGGCCGTCGAGGACGCGGGGCGGCTGCGGGACGCGCTGGGTGCCGCGCTGCCCGTGGGTGTTCCCGAGGCGTTCACCGAGCCGGTCGCCGACCCGCTGGGCGATCTGCTCTCACGCTATGCCCGCACGCACGGCCCGTTCACCTCCGCCGATGCAGCGGCCCGCTTCGGCCTCGGCACCGCCGTCGCGGACGGCGCGCTGCACCGGCTGGCGGCCGGCGGCCGGCTGGTGCAGGGCGAGTTCCACCCGTCGGGGATCGGCCAGGAGTGGTGCGACGCGGGGGTGCTGCGCAGGCTGCGCCGCCGTTCGCTGGCGGCGCTGCGGCAGGAGCTGGAGCCGGTCGCCCCGCAGTCGCTGGCGGCGTTTCTGCCGCAGTGGCAGCACGTGGGCACCAACAGTCTGCGCGGCGTGGAGGGGCTGTTGCGCACGGTCGAGCAGTTGCAGGGGGCTCCGGTTCCGGCGTCCGCGCTGGAGAAGCTGGTGCTGCCCGGACGGGTCGCGGACTACGCGCCGCCCATGCTGGACGAGCTGACCGCCTCGGGGGAGGTGGTCTGGGCGGGTGCGGGTGCGCTGCCCGGCAAGGACGGCTGGATCTCCCTCCATCTGGCCGAGGCCGCTCCGCTGCTGCTGCCTGACCCACATCCGCTGGAGCTGACTCCGGTCCACCAGGCGGTGCTCGCCGCGCTGGAGGGCGGGTACGGACTGTTCTTCCGGCAGATCGCCGAACGGGCCCGCGCCGCCCACCCCGAGGCGACCGATCCGCAGCTGGCCGAGGCGCTGTGGGACCTGGTGTGGTCGGGCAGGGTCACCGGTGACACGCTCGCGCCGTTGCGGGCGCTGCTGGGCTCGGGGCGTACGGCCGGCTCCACGGCGCACCGTGCCAAGCGCCCCACACCGCGCGGGCGTTACGGCTCTTTCACGGCAGCCGCGGTGGCCGCGGGCAGCGGCGTGGGCCGTCGTGGCCCGGGCCGCGCCCCGGCCTCCGCGCCGCCGACCGTCGCGGGACGCTGGTCGCTGCTGCCGCCGCCGGAGAGCGAGCCCACCCACCGGGCACACGCGTTGGCCCGTACGCTGCTGGACCGGCACGGTGTGGTGACCCGCGGCGCGGTGTCCGCCGAGGGTGTGGAGGGCGGTTTCTCGGCCGCGTATCGGGTGCTGTCCGCCTTCGAGGAGAGCGGGCAGGCGCGGCGCGGCTATGTGGTCGAGGGCCTGGGGGCGGCGCAGTTCGCGATGGACGGTGCCGTGGACAGGCTGCGCGCGGTCAGTACGGCACGCGAGCGGGAGAGCGGCGCATCGGGCGGGTTCGGCGGCCCGTACGAGGCGCCGGGCGCGTACGGCGGATCGCGCGGGGGCGGCAACCGCACCGGCCCGCGCGCGCTGGTGCTGGCCGCCGCCGACCCGGCGAACGCCTATGGCGCGGCGCTGCCCTGGCCCTCGCCCCCGCAGGGCGCCACGCACAAACCGGGCCGCAAGGCGGGCGCGCTGGTGGTGCTGGTCGACGGTGTGCTGACGCGGTATGTCGAGCGGGGCGGCAAGACGCTGCTGGCCTGGAATCGGGATCCCGAGGCGCCGGAGGGCGCCACCGGAGAGTCCGAGCCGGTGCCCTCGACCGCCGGGAGCGACGGCGAGGCGGGTGCGGCCCGGTTGGCGGCGGCCGTCGAAGCGCTGGCCCAGGCAGCACGCCAGGGCGCGCTGGGAACCGTCACGGTGGAGCGCGTCAACGGCACGGCGGCACTGTCCTCACCGCTGGGCACGGCGCTGGAGGCCGCGGGCTTCCACCCGACCCCGCGCGGTCTGCGGCTGCGGGCGGGGTAGCCGGACCGCTTCGCCGCCCGGTGCCTGCGCCCCGGGTCGGGTCCGTACGGCCGAGGCCGACGGTGCCCCGCCCGTGGCGTGGCGGTCGCCGGGACGGCACGGCGACCATCGACACGTCACAGCGACCATCGGTCGACGACAGAGCACCCGTCGGTCGACGACAGGGCGCCGTCGGCGCGGCACGGCACTGCGCCGGCCGTCGGTCGACAGGGCTGCCCTCAGCCCTCTTCGTCGTCGTAGGCCCCGCTCGCCTCGTCGTGCGACCCGGTCGCCAGCATCATCTGGCGGAGGAGACCGGCGAGGAGGCGCTGCTCATGCCAGTCGAGGGTGCCGAACAGGCGCCGCTCTTCCGCGCCCGCCGCTTCTATGGCGGCGAGCCAGTTGGCGTGCCCTTCGTCGGTCAGCTCGACCTCGTCGCCCTGCTCGTCCTCGAGGGCGCGGCGGCGGCCGGTGGTCGTACGGGTCACGAAGCCCCGCTTCTCCAGCACGTCCAGCCGCTCGGACAAGGTGTTGGGGGCGGCCCCCAGGTCCATGGCGAGCTCGGTGAGGGTCCTGCGCCCGCCGTGTCCGGCGAGCATGTGCAGCGTCTCGTGCTCCTCACGGCGCAGTCCGAACTCCGCCAGGGCCCGCTCCCCCGCCCGCCGCAGATGGTCGGCGAGGAACTGCATACGGGTGACGGCGCCCTCGATGTGGGGGTTGAGGTCGGGCAGCACTGGCTGCCAGCGGTCCACATGATCGTCGACCCAGTCCCGCGCCCCTTCGAGCGCGTCCCGCTGCTCGGCCTCGGCCTCTCCGTCCACGTCGAGCGCGTCGTGCTGTCGTCGGTATCCCCACTGCCCCATGGCTCCGGATCGTATCCCGTGATCGTCTCCCACTTCTCGCCGCTCTCCAGGTTCCGTCAGTGGTTCCTGCGATCATGGGCATATGTCCTCAAGGAGCCGGTGATGGCGCGGGATGCCCGCTGGATGCCGGAAGATCACTGAAGGGGTGGCGGTCGGATGCCCGAGGGAGACACCGTCTGGCGCACGGCGCACACCCTGCACTCCGCGCTGGCCAGGAAGGTGCTGACCCGCACGGATTTCCGGGTACCCCGGCTGGCGACCGTCGATCTGTCCGGCCGCACGCTCCTGGACGTCACCCCGCGCGGCAAACATCTGCTGATGCGCGTCGAAGGCGGCCTGACGGTGCACTCGCACCTGGGCATGGAGGGCGCCTGGCGGGTGAAGGACAATCCCGCGGACAACAGCAGCCCTGCGCGCGGTTTCGGGCCTGCCCATCAGATCCGCGCCCTGCTGGTGACCGGGGAGCGAACCGCGGCCGGGATTCGGCTTCCGGTGCTGGAACTGCTGCGCACGGCGGAGGAGTTCTCGGTCGTCGGCCATCTGGGGCCGGATCTGCTGGGCCCCGACTGGGACGCGGCCGAAGCGGAGCGGCGCCTGCTCCACGACCCGGCGCGACCGCTGGTCGAGGCGCTGCTGGACCAGCGCAACCTGGCGGGGATCGGCAACGTGTACGCGGCGGAGTTGTGCTTCCTCGCTCGCACTTCTCCCTGGACTCCGGTGGGTTCGCTGACGCCGCCGCTGCCCGCGCGCCTGCTCGCGGCGGCCAAGCGGCTGTTGGAGGCCAACAAGGACAGCGCTCGCCGCCGTACGACCAACAGTCCGCGCCCCGATCGCAATCTGGCCGTCTACGGCCGGGAGAACCGCCCCTGCTTCCGCTGCGGCACCCCCATCCGCACCGGCTCCCACGGTCCGCCGGAGCGCCCGCGCACCGTCTGGTTCTGCCCGCACTGCCAGCCACCACCGTCCGCGGCGGCCGACATCCCTCGTAGCCGCACGACCAATTGACGGGCCGTCAGGTTCTCCGTAGCGTCGTTGTCCATGAGCCTCCCGGCATACGGGAACCTCCCGGCGTACGACCTGACCGGCCGGACCGCCCTGGTGACCGGCGCCGCCGGCGGGATCGGCCGCGCGACAGCCGTACTGCTCGCCCGGGCGGGCGCCGCCGTGCACTGCGCGGACCAGGACGAGCAGGGCCTGGCACGCACCACGGAGCTGATCACGCAAGCCGGCGGCGACGCCTGGGCGCATCCGCTCGACGTGACCGACCGCGCGGCACTCACCACCGCTGTCGCGGCGGCGGTACGCACGGGCGGCAGTCTCCACATCCCGGCGGCCATCGCCGGAGTCATGCACCGCAGCTCGGTGCTGGACACCCAGGACTCCGATCTGGACCGCGTCCTCGCCGTCAACTTCAAAGGAGTCCTGTACACCTGCCAGGAAGCGGCCCGCAGCATGATCGGGACCGGCACCCGGGGCACCCTGGTGACCATGGCCTCCGGCGCGGTGGACACCGGCGCCACCGGGTTGCTGTGCTACGGCGCCGCCAAAGCCGCCGTCGTCCAGCTCACCAGGACCCTCGCCTCCGAGGTCGGCGAGCATGGCATCCGGGTCAATGCGGTGGCACCCGGCTGGGTGCGTACACCCATGACGGAGCGGAGCGACCCCGCCGGCCAGCAGCGGGCCGAGGAGGCGCTGGCGAGGATGTCGCCGCTGGGACGGGTCGGCGAGGCCCAGGAGGTCGCGCACACCGTGCTGCATCTGGTCTCGGACGCCTCGTCCTTCACAACGGGGCAGATCCTGCGCCCCAACGGCGGCGTCGCGATGCCGTGGTAGTCCCCCTCCAGGTGCCGCCCCCGGCCGCCCCCCGCGCTCCCCGTCGTGCGCCGCCCTGCGCCACATGCACGGGCAGTACGCTCAGCCCCCATCCCCCAGCCGTCACCGAAGCTTCTATCGGGCCGCCCTCCCCGACGGCCACCCGCCATATCGCGCACAGCCAGCCGACGGCGCAGGCGCTGCCGAGCAGCCAGCGGCACAGCAGCAAGGGGCTCACAGCCGTCATGCCGCCACCTCCCGCGACGGTGCCGGTCCATCCGGCCCGGCGGGAACGCCGCACACGGCAAGGACACAAGACCGTCGACGAAGTCGAGAACACAGCCATGGTCCCGCACTCCGAGCGACCGCGCGACCACGGAAAGTAGGTCACACAGTGCGACGAGCAGTCCGCGTGCGCTTACGTGCGGCACACTCCTCCGCCATGAAGGCGCTCGCGAACGACTTGGGGCGCGCGCCTACGAACGCCCGCCCCCGCCCCTCGGAAGGCGCCCCCAAGGTCTGCACCCCCAGAGTGCCTCAGGCAGGGCCCGCTCGACCGTCTGTGGACGCGCGAAGGCCCCGCCGGTGTCCTCCAGCGGGGCCTGTCGTTCCACGTCTCACACGCCTACCGTGCCCCGGCCTCGACGGCGGGAACAAGGTCGGCCCGCAGCTACGGTCACGGACTGTCGTACGGCGGTCAGGCCGCCACCACGTCCACGGCCTCCGTCGGTGCCTTGATCGTGACACGCTCCTCGGGCACTCCGGTGACCGAGGTGACGGACAGCGGGTTGAGCACCGGCCGCATGGGCGCGGGCACAGCGTCGCTCGCCGCGGACTCGGCCAGCTCAGCGAGTGCCAGCTCGTCGCTGACCTCTCGCATCAGCTCCGACATCCGCACATCGAGCGCATCACAGATCGATGAGAGCAGTTCGGACGAGGCTTCCTTCTGGCCGCGCTCCACCTCGGAGAGGTAACCGAGCGAGACCCTGGCGGACGAAGAGACTTCGCGCAGGGTACGACCCTGGCGTTGGCGCTGCCGACGCAGCACGTCACCCAACAGGCGACGGAGCAGAATCATCGGTGCTCCTCCCTCTCAACGCGCGGCGTCTTCCACAGCCTGTATCGGGACGGCCAGTTGGCCCCGACTCCTTCAGGCTCCACCGTACCGCCTTGGCAGGCAGCCGTGCGGGGAGCGATGTCGTGTTCACTCAGGGCTGCAAACATCCATTCCCCCCGGTCTGTTCCCTATCCTGCCCTCCAGCATTTTCGATCAGTTCCTTGTAGAGCAGCTCCAGCGCTCCTCGAACACTCTCCGTACGAATACCGGCACGCACACGTTCCCCGGCTTCCTCGCCAGCGTCACCGGCTCGATCACCGCTCCGGCTACCTTCGAGCCGCAGTCGCTCCACTGCCTCGGTCGTGGGGCCGGCGACAGCGACGTACACCGTTCCGACCGGTTGTCCGTCCTGGGGCTCGGGCCCGGCCACACCCGTTGTCGCGAGGCCCCAGTCGGCGCCCAGCGCGGTGCGTACGCCGCACGCCATCAGGCGCGCGATCTCGGGGTCGACAGCGCCCCGCTCCTCAAGGAGTGCCCCGTCCACGCCGAGTACATCCCTCTTGAGCGCGGAAGCGTACGCCGTCACGGAACCACGGAAGGCTCCTGAGGCGCCTGGGACGGCTGTGATCTCAGCGGCGACGAGTCCCCCGGTCAGCGACTCGGCGACGGCGAGCGTCTGGCCTCGCTGGGTGAGCAACGCCAGCACTCCGCCGGCCTGCGACTCCACATCTGTCAGGACCCTTCACCCCCCGCCTTCCGCTTGTTTCCAGCGTTCTCAGCGCTTCCTGAATTCCCCGTGTTCCCAGCGGGCCCGGCGTTATCCCCATCACCGTCACCGGCCCTCTCGCCGTCCCGTCGACCGTCACGCCCGGAGGCGGCCGGGGCCGACGGGGCCGACGAGGGGGTCCGGGCCGATGCACCGGAGGGCGTGGGCGTGGCCTTCTCGGCCGCCAGCCCGGCCCGGCGCAGCACCACGGCTTGGCGTACGTAGTCGAGCCCGGTGACGACGGTCAGCACGACAGCCACCGCCATCGCCCACCACCGCGCCGTCGCCAGCGGACCGGTCAGCGCCAGGACGTACATCCCGACGGCAACGCCCTGGGCGAGCGTTTTGAGCTTGCCGCCGCGGCTGGCCGGAATCACTCCATGTCTGATCACCCAGAAGCGCATCAGCGTGATGCCCAGCTCGCGGAAGAGAATCACGCCCGTGACCCACCAGGGCAGGTCGGACAGGGCGGAGAGACAGATCAGCGCGGCCCCCATGATCGCCTTGTCGGCTATGGGGTCGGCGATCTTGCCGAAGTCGGTGACGAGGTCGTAGCGGCGGGCAAGCTCCCCGTCGAACAGGTCGGTGATCATGGCGACGGTGAACGCCGCCCAGGCGAACGAGCGCCAGGCCGGATCGTGTCCGTCGTCCGCCACCATGAGCAGCACGAACGCCGGCACGAGCAGCAGTCGCACCATGGTCAGGATGTTCGCGATGTTCCACAGGCTCACAGGGCGTACGGTGCTCGCCGCCTTCGGTTTCGGGACGGCGCCACGCCGTGCCGCGGAAGCCGGGACTCCGGTCATCTGCCCGCCTCCCCGCTCACCTCACGAGGCCTGTCGTCGGCGCCGCCGACCACACTCGCGGCAGCGGCACGGGTGGCCGGAACCGCACCGTGCCCCGCCGCGGCGGCCACCGGCGACTGCGGCTCCGCGACCAGGTCGACGCCCTCGGCCGCGACGACCCGCGCCTCGACCATCCGGCCCACCCTCAGGGCCTGGTCCGCGTCCGGCGCCGGCCCGGACGCCGCCGGCCGTACCAGCCGCACCTGGCCGTCGGTCTCCGGCGCCTGGTGCGCACCGCGCCCCAGGGGTCCCTCTTCCTCGTCCACAGCCTCGACCAGTACCCGCACGGTCTCCCCCACACGCTCCTCGGCGCGCTGGGAGGTCAGCTCCTCGGCGAGCCTGGACATGTGTGCGAGGCGCTCGGCGACCTCGTCGGCGGGCACCTTTTCCGCGTATCCGGCCGCCTCGGTGCCGTCCTCGTCCGAGTATCCGAACACACCGATCGCGTCGAGACGGGCGGCGGTCAAGAAGCGCTCCAGCTCGGCCAGGTCCTGCTCGCTCTCGCCGGGGAAGCCGACGATGAAGTTGGAGCGCACACCGGCCTGCGGCGCACGCTTGCGGATCTCCTCCAGCAGCCCGAGGAAGCGGTCGGTGTCACCGAAGCGCCGCATGGCGCGCAGCACGCCCGGCGCCGAGTGCTGGAAGGACAGGTCGAAGTACGGCGCGACCTTCTCGGTGCCGGTGAGGACGTCGATCAGCCCCGGGCGCATCTCGGCGGGCTGGAGGTAGCTCACCCGCACCCGCTCGATGCCGTCGACGGCGGCCAACTCCGGCAGGAGCGTCTCCAGCAGCCGGATGTCGCCCAGGTCCTTGCCGTAGGAGGTGTTGTTCTCCGAGACGAGCATGATCTCGCGTACCCCCTGCTCGGCCAGCCAGCGGGTCTCGGTGAGCACATCGGCGGGGCGCCGGGAGATGAAGGAGCCGCGGAAGGAGGGGATGGCGCAGAAGGAGCAGCGCCGGTCGCAGCCGGAGGCGAGCTTGACGGAGGCGACGGGGCTGCTGCCCAGCCGCCGCCGCAGGGGCGCGCGCGGCCCCGAGGCGGGCGCGACGCCCTCGGGCAGGTCGGCGGGCGCGGACTCGGCCGCCTCGGCGGACTCCTGCGCCCCAGGAGAACTCGACGTCCCAGGCGCGTCCGGCGCACCGGCGGTCTCCGCAGCTCCGTGCCCGGGCAGTGCCACAGCGGCGCCCTGGCGCTCGGCGGGGCTCACGGGCAGCAGCTTGCGCCGGTCGCGCGGGACGTGCGGTGCGTGCACACCACCGCTCAGAATGGTCTGGAGCCGGTCGGAGATGTTCGCGTAGTCGTCGAACCCGAGCACTCCGTCCGCCTCGGGGAGCGCGTCGGCGAGCTCCTTGCCGTACCGCTCGGCCATACAGCCGACGGCCACCACGGCCTGGGTTCTGCCCTCACCCTCGCGGGCCGCGCTCTTGAGATCGTTGGCCTCCAGCAGCGCGTCGACGGAGTCCTTCTTGGCGGCCTCGACGAAGCCGCAGGTGTTGACGACGGCGACATCGGCATCGGTGGCGTCCTCGACGAGATCCCAGCCATCCGCCGCCAGGCGGCCTGCGAGCTCTTCCGAGTCCACCTCGTTACGTGCGCAACCGAGAGTGACAAGGGCGACGGTACGGCGTTCGGGCATGGGCTCAGCCTACTTCGTCCGGTAGGCACCACCCGCCGCGAGGTTGCGGCCGCGCAGCTCACCGCGCCGGGCGGGTCCGGTCACCCGTGAACCGGTCAGGCCGGTCGGGGCGCAGGTCGGCCACGGTGGGTGGATCGGAGCAGCCCGGCCGGTCGACCGGTCTCCCGGCCCGGTCAGCCGGCCTCAGGGTCGCCGCGGGTGTAGCTGAGCCGCTGCACCTGGCCGACCTCGCCCGCGTGTTTGACCTGCTTGCCGTTGACGTAGAGCTTCACACCGCCCGCGTTACCGAGCACCAGGTCGAGCCGTTTGTCGTCGGTGAGAGTCTTCGACTGCCCCTCCTTGAGCACCCCTTCGTGGACCAGCCGCCCGTTGTGGTCCTTGGCGGAAACCCAGCTGCTGCCGTTCTCCGCGGTCATCCGCACGGTGACCTTGTCGGCGGGTGCTCCCGCGATGGCGCTCTCGGAGGGCTTGGGATCGCTCGACTTGGAGGGGGCCGGATCCTCGGACGCGCCCTTGGAAGCGGTCGGTGACGGCGCCTCCTCGGCGGCCTGCTTGCCGGATTCCTCACCGCCTCCGCTGACCAGGGTGAAGCCGACGAAACCGACCACCGCGACGATGGCCGCGACCATGGCCGCGGTCCAGTTGGGCCGGCGCGGCTCGGGACGGATGCGCTCGGCCTCGAACAGTGTGGCGGGCGCGGTGGGCTCGGGACGGCCGCCGTGTTCCTCGTCGTACTGTGCGATCAGGGCGTCGCCGTCCAGCCCGACGGCGCGTGCGAGGGTGCGGATGTGGCCGCGCGCGTACACGTCCCCGCCGCACCGGGAGTAGTCGTCCTGCTCGATCGCCTGCACGATCGGGACTCGCACCCGCGTGGAGGTACTGATCTCCTCCACGGTCAACCGTGCGTCGATTCGGGCCTGCTGGAGGGCTCGACCGACCGGGGGCCGGTCTTCTTCCGGGGAGTTGCCGATGGACACGGGGGCGCCTTTCGAGCGTGTAGCCACCTGCTGGAGGTTCAGTCTAGGGGCGGGGCAAAAGGGTGGGGCAAGCGGGCGGAGCAACTTTGTACGCCATATGTATGGCGTACGTGTGACCGAGCTGCGTCGGATGGCGCCCGCGCGAACGGGGTGCGCCGACGCCTGAGCCGTCCCTTCCCTCAACTTGACGTATACACCACGGAAACGGTTGCCTCGCTCGCCCTTTCGAGTGAGCTGTGCCCGCCGTGCGGCGGGTGCCGCACGGTGTTCCGGTGCCGAGCGGGCCCCCCGTGGCGCCGGACGCCCGGCGCGCCGCCGGCGCCGTCAGTGCCGCCTGCGCCACCCTTGCTGCCCGTACCGCCTGCCCGTACCGCCCGTGCTGCCGTGCGCCGTCCGCAGGCCGCCGCGGCAGGCCCTACTCGCCGCCCCGGATGGCCGTGAGCACCCCGTCCAGCTCCTCGGGCTTGACCAGTACGTCCCTCGCCTTGGAGCCCTCGCTCGGACCCACCACGCCCCGCGACTCCATGAGATCCATCAGCCGGCCGGCCTTGGCGAAGCCCACCCGCAGCTTGCGCTGGAGCATCGAGGTCGAGCCGAACTGGGTGGACACGACCAGCTCCGCCGCCTGGCAGAGCAGATCCATGTCGTCGCCGATCTCCTCGTCGATCTCCTTCTTCTTGCTCTGGCCGCCGGTGACGTCCTCCCGGAAGACGGGCGTCATCTGCGCCTTGCAGTGCTCGACGACCGCCTGGACCTCCCGCTCGTTGACGTAGGCGCCCTGCATCCGGGTCGGCTTGCTGGCGCCCATCGGCAGGAACAGCCCGTCGCCCTTGCCGATCAACTTCTCGGCGCCTCCCTGATCGAGGATGACGCGGCTGTCGGCGAGGGAGGAGGTGGAAAAGCCGAGCCGGGAGGGGACGTTCGCCTTGATGAGACCGGTGACCACATCGACCGAGGGCCGCTGGGTGGCCAGCACCAGATGGATGCCCGCGGCTCGCGCCAACTGGGTGATCCGCACGATCGCGTCCTCCACGTCGCGCGGCGCCACCATCATCAGATCCGCCAGCTCGTCCACGATCACCAGCAGATAGGGGTACGGCGTCAGCTCCCGCTCGCTGCCCTCCGGTGCCGAGACCCGGCCGGCGCGTACCGCCTCGTTGAAGTCGTCGATGTGGCGGAAGCCGAACGCCGCCAGATCGTCGTAGCGCAGGTCCATCTCGCGGACGACCCACTGGAGTGCTTCGGCGGCCTTCTTCGGGTTGGTGATGATCGGCGTGATCAGGTGCGGGATGCCCTCGTAGGCGGTCAGCTCGACGCGTTTGGGGTCGACGAGGACCATCCGCACATCCTCCGGGGTGGCCCGGGCCATCACCGAAGTGATGAGGCAGTTGATGCAGGAGGACTTGCCCGAGCCGGTGGCGCCCGCGACCAGGATGTGCGGCATCTTCGCCAGGTTGGCCGAGACATAGCCGCCCTCGACGTCCTTGCCGAGCCCGACCAGCAGCGGATGCTCCTCGCCCGCGGCCTCGGCGGAGCGCAGCACATCGCCGAGGTTGACCATCTCGCGGTCGCTGTTGGGGATCTCGATGCCCACCGCGGACTTGCCGGGGATCGGGTTGATGATGCGTACGTCGGGGCTCGCGACGGCGTAGGCGATGTTCTTGGCCAGCGCGGTGATCTTCTCGACCTTCACCCCGGGGCCGAGCTCGATCTCGTAACGGGTGACGGTCGGGCCACGGGTGAAGCCGGTGACGGCGGCGTCCACCTTGAACTCGGTGAACACGGTGGTCAGCGACCGCACCACCTGGTCGTTGGCGGCGCTGCGGGACCGCCCCGGCCCACCGCGCTCCAGCAGGTCCAGGGACGGCAGCGCGTAGGTGATGTCTCCCGCCAGCTGGAGCTGTTCGGCACGCGGAGGCAGTTCGGCCGGCTCCGGCGGAGCCGGTGCCCTGGTCAGGTCCGGCACCGGGGTCCGCTCGGTGTGTTCATCGTCGGAGTGGCCGGAGGAAGAGGCGTTCCCACCGCTGGCTCCGCTCCTGCTCCGGGCGCCCGGCACGGCGGAGTCGGCAGCACCGTCCTGGCGCTTCCGGCCGCGGGACTTGGCGACCGAACTGGTCAGATCGGCGACCACCGGCGAGGGCTGGATGCCGTTGACCACGGCTCCGTCCAGCGAGGCTGCGGCAGCGGCGGCCACATCGAACGCGTCCAGCGTCCGCTCGGTCTCCCCGGCACTCGCGCCGGCGGCGACACCGTCCTCGGGCAGCGGCTCCTGCGTACCGGCCCCCCGCCTGCCCTGCCGGCCGGCGCGTCGACGACGGTCGAGCGCTTCCTTCTCGGCGAGTGCCGGCGCGATCTGTTCCTTGCGCATGCTGTGCGCACGACGCGCCGCGACCGGCTCCTCCTCGTCGGACTCGACGTCGTAGTCGTAGCCGGCCACCGGCTGGATGACGCCGAGCCGGATCCCGGCCGCCCGCAGCCGCTGCGGGATGGCGTTGACCGGTGTGGCCGTCACGACCAGCAGCCCGAAGACGGTGACGAGAGCCAGCAGCGCCACCGCCAGCATCTCGCCCACGGTGAAGATCAGCGGCCGGGAGACGCCCCAACCGACCAGGCCGCCCGCGTCCCGCAGCGCGTCGTCGCCCTCGCCTCTGCCGGGCGCCCCGCAGCCGATGTGGACGAGCCCGAGCACCCCGATCAGGAGCGCCGAAAGCCCGATCACGATACGGCCGTTGGCCTCCGGCTTCTCCGGATGGCGGATCAGCCGCACGGAGATGACGGCGAGCAGTATCGGCACCAGCAGATCCAGCCTGCCGAAGGCGCCGGTCACCAGCATCTCCACCAGGTCGCCGACCGGGCCCTGCAGATTCGACCAGGTGCCCGCGGCGACGATCAGCGCCAGCCCCAGCAGCAGCAGCGCGAGACCGTCCTTGCGGTGCGCCGGATCCAGCGCCTTGCCGCTGCGCCCTATCCCGCGGAGGACGGCGCCGACGGCGTGCGCGAGGCCGAGCCAGCAAGCCTTCAGCACCTTGAGCACACCGCTGGTGGGGGACGGCGCCTGGGCCTTCCCCTTACCCTTGCCGCCCTTGGCCGCGGCCTTCTTGGCGGGTGCCTTCTTGGGCGGCGCCTTCTTCGCCGGGGCCGCCTTCGCGGCTTTCGGGGCAGCCTTTTTGGCGGGTGCTTTCTTGGCAGCCTTTCCTGTTCCCGACGCGCGTGAGGCCATAGGTGTGAGGTTACCTGGGCCGGGCATCCGAGGCACGGATGACCGGGGGGCCGCATGCGCTCACGGGGGCGCCTGTTCCCGAGCCGACGTCAGACACGGCGGGGAGGCGGTCAGTTCTGGGAGGGCACCTGAGCCGAAGGGTCGCCGTCCGTGCCGGGCCCCAGCGCGTCAAGTGCCCTGCGCAACCCGGCCAGTTTGCGCTCCAGATGGGCGGCTGTCGCTGCCGTGGCGGCGTCCGCCGAGTCGCCCAGCTGCTTGGTGAGCGCCTCGGCCTGCTCCTCGACGGCCGCCAGCCGCGCGGACAGTTCGACCAGCAGGCCCTGCGCCTCGTCGCTGTCCTCGCCGGCGCCGGGGTGCCGCTCGCCGCCGTTGCCCTCCAACTGGAGCCGCAGCAGCGACGCCTGCTCACGCAGCTGCACGTTCTTCATGTAGAGGTCGACGAAGACCGAGACCTTCGCCCGCAGCACCCAGGGGTCGAACGGCTTGGAGATGTAGTCGACCGCACCGGCCGCGTAGCCGCGGAAGGTGTGATGCGGACCGTGGTTGATGGCCGTGAGGAAGATGATCGGGATGTCGCGGGTGCGCTCACGCCGCTTGATGTGGGCGGCTGTCTCGAAGCCGTCCATACCTGGCATCTGGACATCCAGCAGAATGACCGCGAAGTCGTCGGTCAGCAGCGCTTTGAGCGCTTCCTCCCCTGACGATGCCCGTACCAGCGTCTGATCGAGCGCGGAGAGAATGGCCTCCAGCGCCAGCAGATTCTCCGGCCGGTCATCGACCAGGAGGATCTTGGCCTTCTGCACCATGGCCCGTCCTCCTCGCCCCGGCAGCCTCTCGGACGCCGCCCCTGGGAGCGGCTTCCTGTCGCCGCCGCCCGTCCTTGTGCCGGTCATGGTAGCCGCACCCTGCGGTCCGCCACACCCTGTCACCGTGTTGTCACTGTGCACGTAGCAGAAACGCCCCAGGGGACCAAAAGGTTCCCGGTTTACCGCGTTTCCACACGCGCCTGACCACACTGAGTCAACATAAGGCCCTCATCGACACGGTGTCATATTCACCCGCCATCCATCCACCGCCTCATGACATCCAGCAGGTGATCAGTATCCACCGGCTTGGTGACATAGTCGGAGGCACCCGCCTCGATGCTCTTCTCCCGGTCGCCCTTCATCGCCTTGGCGGTCAGTGCGATGATCGGCAGACCGGCGAACTGCGGCATCTTGCGGATGGCCGCCGTCGTCGCGTAGCCGTCCATCTCCGGCATCATGATGTCCATCAGCACCACGGCGGCGTCGTCGTGCTGTTCGAGCACCTCGATGCCCTCCCGGCCGTTCTCGGCGTAGAGCACCTGCAGACCGTGCTGCTCCAGCACGCTGGTGAGCGCGAAGACGTTGCGGATGTCGTCGTCGACGATCAGCACCTTGCGGCCGGCCAGGCCGCCGGTGTCCCCCGTCCCGGTGGACGGCGCCTCCTGGTCGCCTCGGGCCGCCACACCCTGCCCGGGCGCCTCGGCGGTCCCACCACCGGTCTCGGCCTCCGCGCCGTCCTGCTGCTCACGGGGGGCGGCCGTCCGCCCGGCCGCGCCGTTGCCCCGCGCCGTCCCGTTGGCGGCCCCGGCACCGTTCTCGGCCGCCGGGGACGACGGGCGGGCCTCCGGGGGCAGTTCGGGCTGCGCCTGCCCGCTGGCGTCCCGCAGCCGACGCCGGTCGGCCAGCGAGTGCGCCGCCTCCTCGGCGGTCTGCTCGGGCGCAGCAGGCGTCGCCCCGGCCCCCTCGGCGGGCTCTGCCTGCCCCGGCCGCGCCGCCTCGCCGAGCTCGGCGGCCGACGTCTCGGGCGCGCTCGTGGGCGCCTGGGCCAGAGCCAGCGGATTGCTGCCCGAGGCGAGCTGCCCGTACCCCTGCGGAGGCAGCTCGGTCGGGTGCAGCGGCAGATAGAGCGTGAAGGTGGAACCGCGGCCCGGCTCGCTGACCGCGTGGATCTCACCGCCCAGCAGCCGCGCGATCTCCCGGCTGATGGACAGTCCCAGGCCCGTGCCGCCGTACTTGCGCGACGTGGTGCCGTCGGCCTGCTTGAACGCCTCGAAGATGACCCGCATCTTGCTCTGCGCAATCCCGATACCGGTGTCCGTCACCGAGAAGGCGATCAGATCCGAGTCCGGATCCCGCAGCGAACCGTGCTCCAGCATCTGCTCCCGGATGGCATCGGGCACATCCGAACGGGCCGACCGGATCACCAGCTCGACAGCGCCGCTGTCGGTGAACTTGACCGCGTTCGAGAGCAGGTTTCGCAGGACCTGGAGCAGCCGCTGCTCGTCGGTGTGGAGCGTGGCCGGCAGTTCCGGCGAGACGCTCACCGAGAAGTCCAGCCCCTTCTCCACCGTCAGGGGCCGGAAAGTGGCCTCCACATAGTCGACCAGCTGCACCAGTGCGATCCGTGTCGGGCTGACGTCCATCTTGCCCGCCTCGACCTTCGACAGGTCCAGGATGTCGTTGATCAGCTGCAGCAGGTCGGAGCCCGCGCCGTGGATCGTCTCGGCGAACTCGACCTGCTTGGGCGACAGATTGCTCTCCGCGTTGTCCGCCAGCAGCTTGGCCAGGATCAGCAGCGAGTTGAGCGGCGTGCGCAGCTCGTGCGACATGTTGGCCAGGAACTCGGACTTGTAGCGCATCGAGACCGACAACTGCTCGGCACGCTCCTCCAGGACCTGACGCGCCTCCTCGATCTCCCGGTTCTTGATCTCGATGTCGCTGTTGGTCTGCGCGAGCTGTTCGGCCTTCTCCTCCAGCGCCGCGTTGGACTCCTGGAGTGCTTTCTGCCGGTTCTCCAGCTCTCCCGAGCGCTCCTTCAACTGCGCCGTCAGCTCCTGCGACTGTTCCAGCAGTCGCTCGGTACGCATGTTGACGCTGATGGTGTTCACACTCGTGGCGATCATTTCGGCGATCTGGTTGAGGAAGTCCTTCTGGATCTGCCCGAACGGCTGGAAGGACGCCAGCTCGATCACACCGAGCACCGTGCCCTCGAAGATGACCGGCAGCACCACCAGATGTGCGGGCGGTGCCTCACCGAGCCCCGAGGAGATCTTCAGATAGCCCGGCGGCACATTGCCCATCTCGATGGTGCGCTTCTCCTTCGCCGCCGTACCGACCAGCGACTCGCCCGGCAGGAAGGAGGTGGGCATGCTGTCGGTGCAGTAGCCGTAGCTGCCCAGCATCCGCAGCTCGTACTTGCCGTCCTCGCCCGGTCCGGCGCCGACGCCCACCGCGCCCTCGGGAGTGCCTTCGGGCAGCGAGATGAAGAACGCGCCGTGCTGCGCGGAGACCACCGGCGTCAGCTCGCTCATGATCAGCCCCGCCACGTCCCGCAGGTCCCGGCGGCCCTGCATCAGTCCGGAGATGCGCGCCAGATTGCCCTTGAGCCAGTCCTGCTCCTGGTTGGCCTGGGTGGTGTCCCGCAGGTTGGCGATCATCGTGTTGATGTAGCCCTGCAGCTCCAGGATCTCCCCGGCCGCCTCCACGTCGATACGGACGTTGTGGTCGCCGCGGGTCACCGCGGTGGCGACCTCGGCGATGGCCCGCACCTGGCGGGTGAGGTTACCCGCCATCTCGTTGACGGAGTCGGTCAGGTCCTTCCACGTACCGGCGACGCCCGGTACCCGTGCCTGACCGCCGAGCTGGCCCTCTGTGCCCACCTCGCGGGCCACCCGGGTCACCTGCTCGGCGAACGACGACAGCTGGTCGACCATCGTGTTGATGGTCGTCTTCAGCTGCAGGATCTCACCGTTGGCCTCGATGTCGATCTTCTTGGTCAGATCGCCCTTGGCGATGGCCGTGGTGACCATCGCGATCTGCCGCACCTGACCGGTCAGATTCGACGCCATGGAGTTCACCGACTCCGTCAGGTCCTTCCACGTGCCGGCGACGCCCTGCACGCGCGCCTGGCCGCCCAGCACGCCGTCGGTGCCCACCTCGCGGGCCACCCGGGTCACCTGCTCGGCGAACGAGGAGAGCGTGGTGACCATCGTGTTGACCGTGTCCGCGAGCTGCGCCACCTCGCCACTGGCCTCGACGGTGACCTTCTTGGTGAGGTCACCCCCGGCGACCGCAGTGGCGACCTGGGAGATGTTGCGGACCTGACTTGTCAGGTTGTTGGCCATGATGTTGACGTTGTCGGTCAGGTCCTTCCAGATACCCGACACGTCACGCACCCGCGCCTGCCCGCCGAGAATGCCCTCGGTGCCCACCTCACGGGCCACCCGGGTCACCTGCTCGGCGAACGAGGAGAGCGTGTCCACCATGGTGTTGACGGTCGTCACCAGGGCGAGCACCTCGCCCTTGGCGTCGACGGTGATCTTCTTGGACAGGTCGCCCTGGGCCACCGCCGTGGTGACCTCGGCGATGTTGCGCACCTGCGAAGTCAGGTTGTTCGCCATGAAGTTCACGGACTGCGTGAGGTCCTTCCAGGTGCCCGAGACACCCTTGACCTCCGCCTGACCGCCCAGGATGCCCTCCGTGCCCACCTCGCGGGCGACCCGGGTGACCTGCTCGGCGAACGACGACAGTTGGTCGACCATCGTGTTCAGCGTGGTCTTCAGCTCCAGGATCTCGCCGCGCGCGTCCACGTCGATCTTCTGCGACAGATCACCACGTGCGACCGCGGTCGCCACCTGCGAGATGTTACGCACCTGGCTGGTCAGATTGCCCGCCATGCCGTTCACGGAGTCGGTCAGATCGCGCCACACGCCCGCGACGCCCGGCACCTGCGCCTGACCGCCGAGCCTGCCCTCCGTACCGACTTCCCGGGCCACCCGAGTGACCTGGTCGGCGAAGGCGGAGAGCTGGTCGACCATCGTATTGATGGTGTTCTTCAGCTCCAGGATCTCGCCACGTGCGTCGACCTCGATCTTCTGCGACAGGTCACCGCGGGCGACCGCAGTGGTCACCTGCGCGATCTGCCGCACCTGGGAGGTCAGGTTGTTGGCCATGAAGTTGACGGAGTTCGTCAGGTCCTTCCAGGTGCCCGAGACGCCGTCCACCCGGGCCTGGCCGCCCAGCCGGCCCTCGGTGCCCACGTCCCTGGCCATCCTGGTCACCTGCTCGGCGAAGGACGACAGCTGGTCCACCATCGTGTTGACGGTGTTCTTCAACTGCAGCATCTCGCCGGAGACGTCCACAGTGACCTTCTGCGACAGATCACCGTTGGCCACCGCCGTGGTCACCTGCGCGATGTTGCGCACCTGGCCCGTCAGGTTGCGGAAGGCGGTGTTGACGGAGTCGGTCAGGTCCTTCCACGTGCCGGCCGCGCCCGGCACGGCCGCCTGACCGCCCAGCTCACCCTCGACACCGATCTCGCGGGCGACCCGGGTCACCTCGGCACCGAAAGCGGACAGCTGGTCCACCATCGTGTTGACGGTGTTCTTCAACTCCTGCATCTCGCCGGAGACGTCCACAGTGACCTTCTGCGACAGATCACCGTTGGCCACCGCCGTCGTCACCTGCGCGATGTCCCGCACCTGAGCGGTCAGATTGCGGAAAGCGGAGTTGACCGAGTCGGTCAGGTCCTTCCAGATCCCGGCCGCGCCCGGGACGACCGCCTGGCCGCCCAGCACGCCGTCCGTACCGACCTCGCTGGCGGCCCGCGTCACCTCGTCCGCGAGCGTACGGAGCGTGTCCGTCATCGCGTTGATCGTCTCGGCGAGCTGCGCCACCTCGCCCCGCGCGTTCACGGTGATCTTCTGCGACAGGTCGCCGTTGGCGACCGCCGTGGTCACCTGCGCGATCTCCCGCACCTGGGACGTCAGATTGCCCGCCATCAGGTTGACGGAGTCCGTCAGGTCCTTCCACACGCCCGCGACGCCCTGCACCCGCGCCTGGCCGCCCAGCTCGCCCTCGGTACCGACCTCGCGGGCGACCCGGGTGACCTCGGACTGGAACGAGGAGAGCTGGTCGACCATCGTGTTGACGGTGTTCTTCAGCTCCAGCATCTCGCCGGCGACATGGACGGTCACCTTGCGCGACAGATCACCCTTGGCGACCGCCGTCGTCACCAGCGCGATGTCCCTCACCTGAGCGGTGAGCCGCGACGCCATCGTGTTGACGGAATCGGTCAGGTCCTTCCAGGAACCGGACATTCCGCGCACCCGCGCCTGACCGCCCAGCTTGCCCTCGGTACCGACCTCACTGGCGACTCTCGTCACCTCGTCCGTGAACGCCGAGAGCTGGTCCACCAGGCCGTTGACCGTACGGCCGACCTTCAGGAACTCCCCGCGCAGCGGGTGCCCACCGCCCTCGGCTCCCCGGGAGCGCAGGTCCATACGCTGCTCCAGGTCACCGTCGGCGACGGCCGACAGCACCCTGCCCACCTCGGAGACGGGCCACACCAGGTCGTCCACCAGCGCGTTCGCCGCGTCGATCGCCGACGCCCAGGAACCCTCGCAGGTGCCGGTCTGCAGCCGCTCTGTGAGTTTTCCCTCACGTCCGACCACCCGCCGCACCCGGGACAGCTCGCCCGTCAGATGCAGATTCTGGTCCGCGACCTCGTTGAAGACCGCGGCGATCTCGGCCATCGGGCCCTCACCGGTCACGGTGAGCCGCTTGCGGAAGTTGCCGTCCCGCATCGCTGTCAGCCCCGCCAGGAGCTTGTTGACGGCCGCAGCGTCCACTTCGATCGTCCCACTCCTACGGGACCGTCCGCCCTTCACGCGCGTGTTGCCGCTACGCGCGGTTGTGCCAGACTCCACTGCCCCTCCTGCGGGTCGACCTTCCTGCCCGGGCCCTGTACTCCGAGCCTTCCCAGTGTTTCACCCTGCCCGAACCCGGCGATAACAGTTCGGCAGCATGGCATATCGCACTGCGTTCGCGGACCCGGAGGGAAATCACCCGCATCCGGCAGCCACTCGTCGCGGATACGTAAGTAACCTGGCACCCGGCTGTCCGTTCACCCCCATGCCGGCGGGGTGCCCGACCGGGTCCGATGGGTAGGGGCTTCGCAGGGGGCAGCGGTGTGAGTACGAAGGGCGACGGAGGGGCGCTGCGGTGACGCAAGAGCAGAGCGCCGAGCGCGGGGGATTTCCCACCGGGATCCCCCCGAGCGCCGTGGGCTCACAACAAGGCCCGAACGAAGAGGCGGGGACCGTCACGGCCCTGACCGCACAGCGCACACCAGTGCGCCTGGCCGACAGGACATCCATGGGGAGACCAGTGATCACCGCACGAGCCGCCGCCACCTTCGAACCGGTGGGCCGGTCCGTCGCCACCGCGCGCGGCTTCGTACGCGACACCCTCCAGGGCTGGGGCCTGTCCGACATCGTCGACGACGCCGTCGTACTCACCAGCGAGTTGGTCACCAACGCCGTGGTGCACGCCGGAACCGCCGCCGAGGTGCTGTGCCTGCGCGACGAGGACGGCGTCCGCATCGAGGTCATCGACCGCTATCCCGAGCGCGAGCTGCCCCTCCAGGAGGTCAACCCGCAGCCCGCCGGCCCGGACCGCGAAGGCGGTCGCGGACTGCTGCTCGCCTCGGCGCTGGCCACCCGCTGGGGCGTCGACTACACCGCCTCCGACAAGCGCGTCTGGTTCCGTCTGGACCTGCCCGAGCGCCCCGTCGGCACCCGCACGGCAGGCCCCGCCCTCCCGGACACCGCACTGCCGGTCACCGACACCCGCGTCCGTGTCGCCGTCGTCCAGGTCGACCGCAGCGGCGCGATCAGCGCCTGGAACGAGGACGCCACCGAGCTGTTCGACTACCCCGCGGACCAGGTCATCGGCAAGCCGCTCACCGACTTCGCCGCCTGGCCCCACACCCCCGGCACCGGCACCGGGGTCGCCGAGGCGCTGCGCCTCTCCCGTTGGGAGGGCTCCTACGGCATGCGCGGCTCGGACGGCCGCACCATCCCCGTCTACGCCTCCCACCTACGGGTACGGGACAGCGACGGCGAGCCCTCCACCGTCTGCCTGCTGGTACGCGAGCACGAACGGGCCGTCCTGCAGTCCCCGCCCCGCGTCCACTCGCACGACAACACCGGTACGGCAGGCGATTCCCAGGAGCAGTCGGCCACCGACCCCTTCGAGGTCTTCATCGGCTCCCCGGCCCCCGACGACCTCGACGGCCTGCTCCAACGCACCGTCGAACGCGCCAGGGACATGCTCGACGGCGACTCCGCGTACCTCCTGCTGGCCACCGACGACGAGACGGAGCTGGAGGTCCGCGCCTCCACCGGACTCCCCTCGGCCCGACAGCGGTTCGCCCGCGTCCCCGTCGAGACCGGCAGCGGCCGCTACGGCTCCGCCCGGATGCCGTCCGTCCACGAGGACCTCACCGTGGTCCCCGGCGCCGTGCCCCTCCTCGACGGGACGGGCATGCGCTCCGTGGTCACCGTCCCCCTCAAGGTGGAAGGCCGGCTCACCGGCTCGCTCGGTGTCGCCACCGAGGCCGCCGGCCGCTACACCAACGAGGAGGCGCTGCGCCTCCAGTTCGCCGCCGACCGGATCGCCCTCGCCGTCGAGCGCGCCCGCCTCACCGAACTGGAACGCCTGCGCCGCGGGTCGCTCTCCTTCCTCGTCGAAGCCTCCGACCTGCTCGCAGGAACCCTCGACCGCGACCAGACCCTCGCCCTGATGGCCCAGATGACGGTGCCGACGCTGGCCACCTGGTGCGCCGTCTACACCGTCGCCGACCAGGGCTCGGATCCCAAGCTCTCCTACGTCCTGCACGAGGACGAGGACCGCATCGACAACCTCAAGGCGCTGCTCGCCAAGGTCGAACCGCCCGAGCCCGTCCCCACGCCCGGAGCACGCGTCTGGACGGCCCCCACCGAGGCCGCGCACTCCGCGGCGTTGCGCACCTCGCTGCGCAACGTCTCGCTGGACGGCGAGGACCACCAGCTCTCCCCCGGCACCACCCTGGCCACGGCAGCCGCTGTCGGCGGTGAGACCGTCGTGCTGCCCCTGGTCGCGCGCAACCGCGTCATCGGCATGCTCACCCTGGGCAAGCCCACCGACGAACGGTTCCGGCAGGAGATCCTGGAGCTCGCCGAGGACCTCTCCCGCCGCGCCGCGCTGGCCCTGGACAACGCGCGCCTCTACTCCGAGCGCACCGCCATCAGCCAGTCCCTGCAGCGCAGCCTCGCTGCCGCCCGAAACGCCCGAGGTCGAAGGCGGCGTCGAGGTCGAGGTCATCTATCGCGCGGCCGGCGAGGGCAACGAGGTCGGCGGCGACTTCTACGACCTCTTCGAGATCAGCGAGGGCACCTACGGCTTCGCCATCGGCGATGTCTGCGGCACGGGTCCCGAGGCGGCTGCCGTCACCGGCCTGGCCCGCCACGCGCTGCGCCTGCTCGCCCGCGAGGGCCTCGGCGGCCCGGCGGTGCTGGAACGCCTCAACACGGCCATCCTGGACGAGGGAGCGCGCAGTCGCTTCCTCACCCTCCTCTACGGCGAGATGCGCCCCCAGGAGGACGGCAGCGCGGAGCTGAAGGTCGTCTGCGCGGGCCACCCGCTCCCGCTGCGCCTGCGTCAGGACGGCAGCGTGGAACCGGCCGCCGACCCCCAGCCCCTGCTCGGCGTCATGGAGGACCTGGAACTGTACGAGCAGACCGTCTCCCTCGACCCGGGTGACGTCCTGCTGTGTGTGACCGACGGCGTGACAGAGCGCCGCGAGGGCACCCGCATGCTCGGCGACGACGGCCTGGCCGACGTCCTGGGCACCTGCACGGGCCTCAACGCCGGTGCGGTGGCGGCCCGCATCATGCGCGCTGTCGAACGCTTCGCGAGCGACGCCCCCTCGGACGACATGGCCATTCTCGCCATGCGCGTCCCGGAGTGCCAGTGACCCGGCTCCGGCGCTGAGAGCGCATACGAAGAAGGCCCCCGCCGATGGGCGGGGGCCTTCAATTCGCTTAAGGAGAGCCCCAAAACGGAATCGAACCGTTGACCTTCTCCTTACCATGGAGACGCTCTGCCGACTGAGCTATTGGGGCGCGGCCAGCGGTAGGGATCTTACCCGATCCACGGCGCTGGATCGAACTGGCACCGGAGCGCCCCGCCGCACTCAGCCGGCGCGTTCCCGCAGCAGTCCACCGAGCGCGTTGCAGGCCGACACCACCCGGTGCAGATCCTTCTTCGTCATGGCCGCACTCAACGGCAACGACAGGCACTCATCAGCAGCCCGCTCCGCCTCCGGAAGCCGGACAGCCGTCACCTGTTCCATGTGCTGCGCGTACTCCGGCAGCCGGTGGGCCGGCACCCGCACCGGAACGTCGCACGCGACGCCCTTCATACGCAGCGCCCGCCGGAAGGCGTCCCGATCGGGCCGCCCGTTCCCAGGCACCCGCACCACAAACTCCGTACAGGCATGTTCGACGCCATCCCCGACCACGGGGACCACGACTCCCCTGAGCCGACGCCCCAGATAGGTGGCGTACTGGCGCCGCCGTACCGCGTCGATCGCATCCGTACGCGGCAGCGGCTCCCACTCCACGACCCGAACGTCCAGCTGCTCCCCCGCCGCACGCAGTGCGGCAAGGTCCGCAGCACGACCGAAGAGGTGAACAGGCACGATGGCCGCGGTCCGCGCAGTCACCGCACCTGCTGCGGACGCGGGATCGAGACAGTAGGTGTCGGCATCTATGTCGGCAAAGACGGGCCGCGCTCCGAGCTCCCGCACGGCCCGCGCGACGTCGGCCCCGCCGAACGACGGCACGACGACCTCGTCCCCGGCACTGACGCCCGCTGCGGTCAACTGTGGTGTCCCCATGCTCGGATGATGTCCAGGCAACGTGAACTGCCGGTGACCACACACATAAAAGTCGTGGTCCCCGAACTGACGTCCAGGGACCACGACTTTCAAAGATTGTTCGGCGGCGTCCTACTCTCCCACACACTCCCGCATGCAGTACCATCGGCGCTGAAAGGCTTAGCTTCCGGGTTCGGAATGTAACCGGGCGTTTCCCTCACGCTATGACCACCGAAACACAGCGAA